>JBFXEM010000058.1:0-8424 GCA_050180135.1 Solirubrobacterales bacterium
GCCGCCGCGACGGCCGCGCTTCCCACCAGGCCCAGGCGGCCATCACCGCACCGGCGTAGGCCCAGCCGAGGATCACGTCGAAGAAGTAGTGCTCGCCGGTCGCCATCAGCGTCACCCCCATCGCCAGCGGGTAGAGCAGCAGCAGCGGGCGCAGTGCCCGGCGCCGCACCCGCGACCAGAGGAAGAAGGCGACGAGGGCGCAGAAGGCCGAGTGCAGGGAGGGCACGGCGGCGACCGGGTTGCCGAGCCCCTGTCCTTTCGAGAACCAGCCGGCGGTGCCGACGCCGAGCACCTCCCAGCCCTTCGAGGTGGTGCGGTGGACTTCTTCGAGCAGGCCCATTTCTCCCGCCATCCAGGGCGGCGCCGCCGGGAAGAGGATGTAGGTGGCGAGCCCGGCCAGGGCGAGGGTCACCAAGCGCTTGCTGAAACGCAGGAAGGCGAGCCGGTCGCGCGCCCAGAGCCAGCCGGCGAGCGCGAAGGGAACGATGAAGTAGGAGGTGTAGACGAGGGTGAAGGTGACGTCGTACCAGTGGACGACGTTGGGCTCGTAGAGCTGGGCCTGCAGCCATTCGGTCGGCGTCTCGCCGAAGAAGAGCGCTTTGTCGAAGTCGATCATCGCCGTGTGGTGGACGCCGATCCCGAAGGAGTCGGCGGCGCCGCGGGTGAGGTCGTAGGCCCAGAGCACGGCGACGATCGGCAGCCAGTCGACGGCCAGCTGCCCGATCTGGCGCGGCGGCCGGCCGATCGAGACCACCGCCAGCGCCCCGCAGACCCAGGCGATCACCAGCTCGCGCTGGACCGGGATCCCGTAGTGGGCGCTCCAGAGGACCAGGGCGACGAAGTAGAGCGCGAGCGCGGTCCAGCGCACCGCCGCCCAGTGCTGAAACTTGAAGCCCGCCTGCTCGGCCGCTCCAACCTGTGCGAAGTCGCTCGTGGCCAAGCGACTAATTTACGAGATGTTCACCCCGCCCTCGCCAACTCTTGCTGTCGAGGCGCTCAGGGGCCGCCGAGCTCGCGACGCAGGCCGGCGGCGGCGTTGTCGCCGAGCCGCTTGAAGAGAAGGCCGAAGATGGGGTCGACGAAGCGCATCGCGCCCTTCAGCCGCAGCTGCGCGTCGTAGGTCATCCGGCAGCCCGGACCGGCCGGCTCCACCGTCACCGTGTCCTCGGAGATCGTCGTCGCGTTCTCGGCCCGCAGGACCAAGCGCCGCGGCCGCTCGTAGGCGGTGGTCTCGTACTCGAGCGGGATTTCCCGCCCCATCCACTTGACGAGGACGTGGAACCGCGCCCCCGGCCCCGGGTCGCCGCCGAGGCTGCGAGCCTCGGCGGCGGTCGGGTCCCACTCGGTCACGTTCGAGAACCTCGCCATGTAGTCGAAGACCTCCTCGGCACTGCGCGGACTCTCGATCGTGTCGGTGTAGCGGGCCATCCCGTAACTATCCTCTTCTAGCCTTCCGGCGGCAGCAGGACTTCGTCGATCACGTGGACGATGCCGTTGGAGGCTTCGACGTCCGGGGTGACGACGGCGGCGCCGTTGACGGTGACTTCGCCGTCGCTGATCTTCACTTCCAGCGAGTCGCCCTGGACGGTTTCCAGCATCTGGCCATCGCTCAGTTCCGAGGAGGAGAGTTCGCCCGGGACCACGTGGTAGGTGAGGATTTCCGCCAGTTCGGCCTTGTTGGCCGGCTTCAGCAACGTTTCCAGGGTCCCGCCCAGCGCTTCGAAGGCCGCGTTGGTGGGAGCGAACACCGTGTATGGGCCCGGTTCTTCCAGCGTTTCCACCAGTTCGGCCGCGGTCACCGCTTCGACCAGGGTCGAGAGGTCCGGCGTTTCCGCCGCGACTTCGACGATGTTGCCGGCGCCGGAGCCCATCGCGTCGTCGGGTTCGGATTCGGCCGTGGTCGCCGCCGCGTCGGTGGTCTCGTCGTCACCGCCGCCGCAGGCGCTGAGGCCGACCGCGAGCGCGAGCAGGCAGGTGGCGAGCACAAGCATCCGCTTCGTCATCTGTGGATCCCTTCTGTCGGTTTCTCCGCGCCGCGTGCGCGAGCGAAGCTGCCCGAGCTACGAGCCCAACCGCGCCCGCGGTTGACGTAGCCTTCGGGCGTGGCCGCCACGGACCCAACGACGACGCTGCTGATCGGGGGCGAGCGGGTGGCCGGGACCGGCGCCGCGGTCGCGGTCGAGAACCCGTTCACGACGGCGACGATCGCCACCGTCGCCTCCGCCTCGCCCGAGCAGCTCGACGCCGCCGTCGCCGCCGCCCGGGCGGCCTGGCCGGCCTGGGGACGGATGCCGGCGGGCGAGCGCTGCGAGCTCCTGCACGAGGTGGCGCGGCGGCTGCGCGAGGGCAGCGAGGAGCTGGCGCGGACGATGACCGCCGAGGGCGGCAAGCCGCTGCTGGAGAACCGCGACGAGCTGGAGTGGACCGCCGCAGCCTTCGACTACTACGCGGAGATCGGCCGCGACCACGCCGGCCGCGTGATCCCGCCGATCGAGGCGACGCAGCTGGCGATGGTGGTCAAGGACCCGCTCGGCGTGGTCGGCTGCATCGTCCCCTGGAACTACCCGCTGCTACTCCTCGCCTGGAAGGTGGCGCCGGCCCTGGCGGCGGGCAACTGCGTCGTCTGCAAGCCCTCGGAGCTGACCCCGCTCTCGACCCTGGCGCTGGCCCCCGTCTTCGAGCACCTGCCGGCCGGCGTCGCCAACATCGTCGCCGGCGCCGGCGAGGTCGGCGGCCAGCTCGCCGCCCACCCCGACGTCGACTGCGTCGCCTTCACCGGCTCGGTCGCGACCGGCAAGAGGGTCGCCGCCGCCTGCCTGCCGCGGATGGCGCGGATGAACCTGGAGATGGGCGGCAAGGACGCCTTCATCGTCTGCGCCGACGTCGCTCCCCAGCTGGAGATCGCCGCCCGCGGCGGCGCCTGGGCGGCCTTCCTCAACGCCGGCCAGGTCTGCACCTCGGCCGAGCGCTTCTACGTGATGGAGGAGGTTTTCGACGACTACGTGGCGGCGATGGTCGAGCACACCCGCGGCCTCGTCCTCGGCGACCCCTTCGAGGTCGCAACCGACGTCGGCCCGATGGTCTCCGACCCGCAGCGGGCCAAGGTCGTCGCCCAGCTCGAGGCGGCGGCGGCGGCCGGCGCCGAGATCCTCGTCGGCGGCGACCGCGGCGGCATCGCCCAGGGCCACTTCCTCTCCCCCGCCGTGGTCACCGGCGCCGCCGCCGACAGCGCCCTGCTGACCGAGGAGACCTTCGGCCCGGTCGCCCCGATCGTCCCGGTCAAGAGCCTCGACGAGGCGATCGCGCTCGCCAACGGGACCGAGTTCGGGCTCGGCGCCAACGTCTACACCGGCGACCTCGAGAGCGCCGTCCGCTGCATGCGCGAGCTGCGCGCCGGCACGGTCTGGATCAACGACCCGCTGACCGACAACGACGCCGGCCCCTTCGGCGGCTTCAAGCAGTCCGGCCTCGGGCGCGAGCTCGGGCGCGAGGGCCTGGAGGCCTTCCAGGAGACCAAGCACGTGCACATGGAGAGCCGGATCGAGCGCAAGGAATGGTGGTACCCGTACCGCGAGTACGGAGCCGGCTGAGCGCCGCGCTGGCGCTCGCCGTGCTCGCCTGCGCCCTGCTCGTGGCGGCTCCGGCCGGCGGCAGCGCCGGCGCCGCCGCACGGCCGTTTCGGGCCGAGGTCCGCCACGCCGAGGTCGGCGGGACCCGGATCGCCTGGTATGAGCGCGGCCAGGGCCCGCCCCTCGTGATGGCGATCGGGACCGGCTCGACGATGGCCGAATGGGACCCGGCGCTGCTGCGGCTGCTGGCCCGCCACCACCGCCTCGTCCTCTTCGACTACCCGGGCATCGGCCGCTCGGGGCCCTGGCGCGGGCGCCCCTCGTTCGACTCGCTCGCCGACTACACGGCCGGGCTGATGACGGCGATCGGCATCTCCCGCGCCGACGTCCTCGGCTGGTCGATGGGCGGCTTCGTCGCCCAGCGACTGGCGATCGCGCATCCCGACCGCGTCGCCCACCTGATCCTCGCCGGAACCAACCCGGGCGGCAGCCACGCGGTGCTCGGCAACGAGCACTTCCAGGAAGTCGACAGCGATCCCGACCCCAGCGAAGCCCAGATCCTGCGCGAGCTCTACCCACGAGGGCGCCAGGGCCAGGGCCGCGCCTTCCTGCGCCGGCTCGAATCCGCCAGCCAGTCCGGTGAGATCCCCGACGACTTCGCGGTCGCCGCCGCCACCGTCGCCCGCCAGGTCGCGGCCGAGGACCCGTGGCTGCGCAGCAACCGCAACTGGCGCCAGCTGGCCGGGGTCAGGGCACCGACCCTGGCCGCCGCGGGCGCCGCCGACCCGGTCGTGCCGGGTCTGAACCTGCGCCGGATCGCCGCCCGGGTCCCCGGCGCCCGCTTCCAGCGCTTCGCCGGCGCCCACGCCTTCCTCTTCCAGGAGCGGGCCCGCTTCAGCCGCGCCGTCGAGCGCTTCCTGGGGCGCGGCTGAGCAGCGAGGAGACCAGCTCGGCGGCGCAGCGCTCGCCGCTGCGGACGGCGCCCGGATGCAACCGGTGCGCGGCGGCGATCCCGGCCCGGTCGGCCCGCGGCGCCCGCTCGCTCGCTGGGCGTGATTTCCCATCTCTGCTGGGTACGAGCTTCCGAGTCGATGCCTAGGCTCAGCCCTGTCGAGTCCACCCGAACCCGAGGACCCCACATGCCCACGGAATACCAGCGCTACCGCGTCCTTTGGCCCCTCGTCCCGGCAATGGCGATGGTGATGATCGACTTCACGATCGTCAGCATCTCGGCGACGACGATCCAGAGCGATCTGCACCTCTCCGAGACCGCCGTGCAGTGGCTGGTCACCGCCTACGCGCTCTCGACCGCGGCCTTCGTCGCCCTGGGCGGGAAACTCGGCGACATCTTCGGCCACAAGCGGATCGTGATGACCGGCGTGATCGTCTTCGCCGGCAGCTCGCTGATGTGCGGCCTGGTCCCCGACGGCGCCGGGATCTCGGTCGCCTGGTTGATCTTCTTCCGGCTCCTGCAGGGGGTCGGCGCCGGCATGCTGATCCCCTCGGCGACGGTGCTGGTGCTCGACGCCTTCCCCGGCAACGAGCGCGGCAAAGGGCTGGCGATCTTCTTCATCGTCGCCGGCCTGTTCACGGCGATCGGGCCGATCGCCGGCTCCTACCTGACCGAGTACTGGACCTGGCGGGCGATCTTCTGGATCAACGTGCCGGTGGCGCTGCTCTCGCTGATCGAGTTCCGCTTCGTCAAGCTCAACGACACCAAGCGCCCGGCCAAGGTCGACGTCCGCGGCGCCGTGCTGATCGTGGTCGGCATGGGCCTGACGGTGCTCGGGATCCAGCAATCGACCGAATGGGGCTGGGACAGCCCGGCGACGATCGGCTCGATCGTCGCCGGGCTCGCCGTGCTCGCCGCCTTCGTCAGCGTCGAGCGCAGGACCGCGGAGCCGCTGATCGACGTCAACGCGATGATCGCCAACCGGCCCTTCGCGGTCGACAACCTGCTCACTTTCCTCGCCTTCGGCCCCTGGCTCGCAGTCTTCTTCTTCGGCAGCATGTACTTCCAGGTCGCGGTCGGCCAGGAACCGACCCAGGCCGGCTTCTCGATCCTGACCATGTTCTATTCCTTCTTCGTCGCGGCCCGCGTCGGCGGCAGCTGGATGGACAAGTACGGCGCCAAGAAACCGGTCGCCGTCGGCTTCCTGCTCGGCACGATCGGGATGATCGTCTGGGGCGGCGAGCTCTCCGAACTCGGCCACGTCGACACCCTGGTCGGGATGCTGCTGACCGGCGCCGGCTTCGGCCTCATCTTCTCCCCCCTCAACACCGACGCCCTCAACCGGCTGCCGGACGAGATGCGTGGCCAGGGCTCCGGCGTGGTCCAGACCTTCCGCAACTTCGGCTCGGCGATCGGGATGGCGATCATGGGCACGATCGTCGCCGGCGCCACCGACCTCGGCGGCGCCCAGGGCCCCGCCAACTTCGCCGCCGCGATGGAGAAGGCCTGGTACGTCGGCGCCGCGATGCTCGGCCTCGGCTGGATCCTGACCCAGCTGCTGATGCCCTCCGGAAAGCAAGAGGGGATCGAGTAGCGAGACCCGTGGGTCAGCGGCTGCGCAGGACCGCGAGCAGGGCGGCCGCCGATACGGGGCAGAACTGGGAGCCGGCCCCGGCCCAGATCTCCTCGCGCGCCTCTTCGGGTGAGAGCGCGCGGCGGTAGGGCCGGTCGGTGGTCATCGCGTCGTAGGCGTCGCAGACGAAGGTGATGCGGCTGGCGATCGGGATCTCCTCGCCGGCCAGGCCATCGGGGTAGCCGCCGCCGTCCCAGCGCTCATGCTCGGCCCGCAAGGCCGGCGCCAGATGGGCGAGACCCGGGACCTCGGCGATCAGCTTGGCGCCGAACTCGGGATGGCGGCGCATCTGCTCCCACTCCTGCGGAGAGAGCGGGCCGGGCTTGCGCAGGATCGCGTCGGGAACGGCGATCTTGCCGATGTCGTGCAGCAGCGCGACCTTCTCGACGTCGGCGACCTCGTCCGGCTCGAGGCCGAGCTGGCGGGCGACGGCGATCGCCCGCTCGACGACGCCGCGCGAGTGGGCGCCGGTGTAGCTGTCGCGAGCGCTGACAGCGGCGACGAGCGTCTGCGCCATCGCCGCCTGCAGCTCGAGTTCGCGCTTCTCCTCCTCCAGCGCCATCCGCGCAATCTGGTCGGCGATCAGGCGGGCGAAGACCTGGAGGAACTGGAGGTCGCGGTAGCCGAGCTCGGGCTTGGCCTCGTGACTGGCGGCGCAGAGCGTGCCGGCGAGGCTGCCGTCGGCGCGCCGCAACGGCACCGAGACGAAGGCGCCGACGTCGGCGGCCTCGGTGATCGGCATCGAGGCCGAGCGCGGGTCGCCCTTGACGTCGGCGTTGACGTTGGGCAAGCGCCCGTCGAGCACGCGCCGGCAGTAGGTCTGCTCGGCGTCCATTTCCATCCCCTCGGCGATGCCGAAGGACTCGCCGTCGCCGCGCAGGACGGTGAAGGTCTGGGTCGAGTCGGTCATCTCGGTCGCGTAGGCGACCTCCATGCCGAGGAACTGGCGCACCGCGTCGAGGGCGCTCTCCACGCTTGGGTCCTGCGCAACCGCCTGCAACTGGTCGAGCTCGGCCGCACCGAGGCCCTGGGATCGAGCCCTGGCCACCGCCGAATCGAGTTTGGGCATACGGATCTATCGGCGGATCGGCGCCGGACTTGACGTCACGCGCGTACCCAAACGCCAACCGGGGCGGACAACCCAAAGGCCGCCCGCCCCGGTCGAACCGCGCTCCCCGAGGCGCTAACCGAGGGTGATCTTTACCTTGGCGCCCGGTGCCAGCACCTTCTTCGGCTTCGGCGCCTGCTGCTTGACCTTGCCGGTCCGGCGAGTGGCGTCGCCGCGCAGGGTCACCTTCCCGAGCTTGCAGTTGCCGGACTTGAGCAGGCTCTTGACCTTGCCCAGCTTCTTGCCGGCGAGCTTGGGAACGACGCAGCCGCGGTAGGTGAAGCGGCCTTCGCGGACGACGGCGCTGGTCCCCGCCAGAGTGGTGACGGTTACGTCGACGTTGCCGACCTTGGCGCTCTTCGGCGCGGTGACGACGATTTCAGAGTCGGATTCGACTTTGAACGTCGCCGCCGGGACCGTCCCGAATTTGACCGCGCTGGCACCGGTGAAGTCGGCGCCGGTGATCTTCACCTCGGTGCCGCCGGTGACCGGCCCGACGCTAGCGCTGATCGCTTTCAGGCTCGGGGTCGGCTGGACTTCGGCGCTGAGCTCGATCTCTTTGCCGGAGACGGGCACCCGGGCGGGAACGGTCGCCCCTTCGAACGGGCTCGGGAAGATCGTGCTGAACGCGGCTCCCGCTTCGGTCGCGAAGCCGAGTTCGTCGGTCGGGTTGGTGGGATCTACCGCGAGCAGGTCACCGGACTTGATCGGGACGTTGGCGCTGAACGTCTGCAGGCCGGTGCCGCTCGGCGTCGCCGGGCTGCTGGTGCCGACCGCGGTGTAGGCGCCGAGGCCGTTGGGACGCAGGATCCGCAGCGTGAACGGGCCACCTTTGGCTCCCAGCAGGCGCCAGCGCACGACCACGCCGGAAACCGGCGAGGCCAGGCTCGCGCCTTTCTCGGGCAGCGCGGTGTTGAAGAACGTCTTCACTTCTTCCACTTTTTCCGACGACGCGACCGGCGGCAGCACGCTGCCCACCGTGATCGTGTTCGCGCTCGCCGTCCCCGCCAGTGCGGCGAACAGGCTTGCCAGCGCCAAGGCCAGCAGTCCCAAACGAGTTCCAGGCCGATTTCTCATGCTTCACCCCTTTTCTTGTCCCGGCTTGCCGCGGTCGGCGAGGGTTCGGGACCGGTTGTCTGAAGCGCTAAAACAGAGGGCTCAG
>JBFXEM010000059.1:0-8413 GCA_050180135.1 Solirubrobacterales bacterium
CGGGCGGAGAAGGTGCTGCTGGTGACCCGCACCGCCCCCCGCGACGAGGCCAACCGCGCCGGCGGCATCACCCTCTTTCTCGTCGATCTCGACTCCGACGGGGTCGAGATCCAGCCGATCCCGAAGATCTCCCGCAACGCGGTCCAATCCTGCGAGCTCTTCCTCGACGAGGTCGTCGTCCCCGCCGACCGCGTCGTCGGCCGCGAGGGCGAGGGCTTCTCGCATCTGCTCACGGGCCTCAACGGCGAGCGCTTGCTGCTCTCGGCCGAGTGCCTCGGGCTCGGCCGCTGGTGCGTCGAACAGTCGGCCCGCTACGCGAGCGAGCGGGTCGTCTTCGGCCGTCCGATCGGCGCCAACCAGTCGATCCAGCACCCGATCACCGAGGGCTACCTGAAGCTGCTTGCTGCTTCGCACGTGCTCGAGGCCGGGCTCGAGGCCTTCGAGGAGGGCGAGGACTCCGAGCGGATCGGCGCCCTCACCAACTCCGCCAAGTTCCTCGCCTCCGAGGCCTGCTACTTCGCCGCCGACCAAACGTTCCAGACCTTCGGCGGCTACTCCTTCGCCCGCGAGTACCACGTCGGCCGGCACTGGGCCCAGTGCCGGCTGCAGCGGGTCGCCCCGGTCGCCAACCAGCTGGTGCTCAACTACCTCGCCGAGCGGGTCCTCGGCCTGCCCCGCAGCTACTGAATCCCGGAAAGGATGCAGCAATGACACTGCTTGCCGAGCTCCCGCCACCCCAACTCAGCCAGCCCGCCCGCGACCTGCTCGGCGAGAGGACCGCCCACCTCGACGGCGCCTGGGAGGAGGGCCAGGGCGAGGGCGCGATCGCCGTCCTCGACCCAGCGACCGGTTCCGCCCTGGCGCGGCTCGCGCCGTCCTCGACGGAGCAGGCCGAGCGCGCGGTCGGTGCCGCCCGCCGCGCCTTCGACTCGGGCCCCTGGGCAGGGAGCTCCCCGCGCGAGCGCTCCGAGCGACTGCACGCTCTCGCCGATCTGATGGAAGACCACTCCGAGGAGCTCTCGGAGCTAACCGTGGCCGAGGTCGGCTGCCCGATCGAGCTGACCCGCTTCCTCCAGGTTCAGTGGCCGATCGACGACGTCCGCTGGTCGGCGGAAGCGGCTCTGCGCGGGCCCATTGGCGGCTACGAGCAGGGGCTCCCGCCCCACCCCGGCCCGCCTTACAGCTCTTCGCTGCTGCGCCGCGAGCCGGTCGGGGTGGTCGCCGCGATCACCGCCTTCAACTCGCCGCTCACCCAGGCGGCCTGGAAGCTGGGGCCGGGCCTGGCGGCAGGGTGCACGTTCGTCCTCAAGCCGGCCTCGAAGACGCCGCTGGCGACGATCGCACTGTTGCGGCTGATCGAGCGCGCGGGCTTCCCGCCGGGCGTGGTCAACCTCGTCCACGGCGACGCCCCCCAGGCGCGGGTGCTGACCACCCACCGCGACGTCGACATGGTGATGTTCACGGGCTCGGCGGCGGTCGGCGCGGAAGTGATGGCCAGCGCCGCCCGGGCGCTGAAGCCGTGCGTGCTCGAGCTGGGCGGCAAGTCGGCGACGATCGTCCTCCCGGGCAGCGACCTCGAGCAGGTGACCGGCCCCTCGGTGATGCGCTTCCTGCGGATCTCCGGACAGGCCTGCGGCGCCACCACCCGCACCCTGCTGCCTCGCAGCGAGTACGAGCGCTACCTCGAGCGCGCCCGCGAGTTCCTGGCCACGGTCAGGGTCGGCGACCCCTGGGACCCGGCCACCGAGGTCGGGCCGCTGATCCGCGAGGGCCAGCGCAGCTTCGTCGAGGAGCACGTCGCCGCGGCGGTCGCCGCCGGCGCCGTGGTCGAGGCCGGCGGCGGCCGTCCCAATAGGCTTGACGGCTACTTCGTCAATCCCACCATCGTCGGCGGAGTCGCCAACTCCGACCCGATCTGCCGCGAGGAGCTGTTCGGCCCGGTCGGCGCAGTGCTCCCCTACGACAGCGTCGAGGAAGCGGTGGCGATCGCCAACGACTCCGACTACGGCCTGCACGGTGCCGTCTACGGCCCACCAGACCAGTGCATGGAGGTAGCGCGACGGATCCGCGCCGGCACCGTCTCCGTCAACGGCGGTGGCTCGCACCGCCCCGATGGCCCCTGGGGGGGCTTCAAGCGCTCGGGCTTCGGGCGCGAGATGGGCGAGGACGGCTTTCGCGAGTTCTTCGCGGTTAAGCACGTGCAGTGGCCGCTGCGCTGAGCGCACGCTGAGGGCTTGCCCGGTCTCAGCCGGTGAAGCCGCCGTCGACGGCGATCGTGGCCCCGGTCACGTAGCTGGAGGCGTCGCTGGCGAGGAAGAGGGCGGCGCCGACGATCTCCGCCGGCTCGCCGCCGCGACCGAGCGCGAAGGACTCGGCCCGTTGCGCGAACGCGTCCATGTCCCAGTGCTTGGAAACGTCGGTGAAGAAGGTCCCGGGTGAAATCGCGTTGACGCGGACGCTGGGCCCGAGGGCGTGCGCCAGGGCCACGGTTACCGCCTCCAGGCCCGCTTTCGCGGCCGCGTAGGGGACGACCTCTGGTCGCGGGTGGGACGCTGCGGCGCTGCTGACGTTGATGATCGAGCCGCCCTCTCCGGCGGCCATCCGCTCCCCGACCAGGGCCGCGAGCCGGAACGGACCCTTGAGGTTGACCGCCAGCACCTTGTCCCAGAGCGACTCCGAGATTGCGCCGACGCTCTCGTACAGCGGCGACATGCCGGCGTTGTTGACCAGCACGTCGACCTGGCCGAACTTCTCGTAGGCGGTCGCGGCCAGCGACTCGACCTCGTCCCAGCGGCTGACGTTGCAGGCGACCGGCAGCACCCGGCGGTCGCTCTCGGCGGCGATCTCCGCCGCCGCCCGCTCGCAGTTGGGGAGGTCGCGGCTGGCGAGCACGACGTCGGCGCCGCAAGCGGCGAGGCCGGCGGCGATCTCGCGCCCGAGGCCGCGGCTGCCGCCGGTAACGAGGGCGACCTTGCCGGCGAGCTCGACCCGCAGGCCGCCCATCCGGCTCAACCCTCCTCGCGGGCGCCGAGGGCCGCCAGGGCCGCGGCGTACTTCTGCTCGGCCCGGGCGCGACGGCTGGGGACGTGTTCGCTCGGCAGCTCGCGCGGCTCGTAATCGCGCAGGACCCGCCTGGCGACGGTTACGCGGTGGACCTCGTCGGGGCCGTCGTAGAGTCGTCCGGCGCGGGCCCACCGGTACATCTCCTCCAGCGGCATGTCCTCCGAGTACCCGAGCGAACCGTGGATCTGCAGCGCCCGGTCGAGCACATCGTGCATCACCGTAGCGCCGTGGTACTTGATCATCGCGATCTCCACCCGCGCCGCCTTGGCGCCCTCGCGATCCATCTTCCAGGCCGCCTTCAGGGTCAACAGCCGCGCCGCTTCCATCGCCGCCAGCGAGTCGGCGATCCAGTTCTGGATCGTCTGCTTCTCGGAAAGCAGACTGCCGTGGACCGACATGCTGACCGCGCGCTCGCACATCGCGTCGAAGGCGCGCCGGCAGACGCCGACCCAGCGCATGCAGTGGTGGATGCGGCCGGGTCCCAGGCGGGCCTGGGCCAGCGCGAAGGCTTCGCCTTCGCCGCCGAGCAGGTTCTCGGCCGGGACGCGGACGCCGTCGTAGCGGACCTCGCCGTGGGTATGGACGAGGCCCTTGGACTCGGGGTCGTGCATCAGCCCGATCTCGCGCACCTCGACGCCGGAGCTTGCGGTGGGGACGATCAGCATCGACATCGTCCGGTAGGGGTCGGCGTCAGGGTCGGGGTCGGTGCGGACCATGACGATGTGGAAGTCGGCCCGCTTGGCGTTGCCCACCATCCACTTGACGCCGTCGACCACCCACTGATCGCCGTCGCGCACGGCCGCCGTCTGCAGCTGGCGCGGGTCCGAGCCAGTTCCCTGCTCGGTCATCGAGAAGGCGCTGTACATGCTGCCGTCGAGCAGCGGCTCCATCCAACGCCGCTTCTGCTCCTCGGTCCCGGCCAGCGCGATCAGCTCCGAGTTGCCGGAGTCCGGCGCCTGGTTGCCGAAGACCGGCGGCGCCAGCTCCGAGCCGCCGAGGATCTCGTGCATCAGCGCCAGCTTCACCTGGCCGAAACCCTGACCGCCGAGCTCCTCGCCGAGATGGGCGGCCCAGAGTCCGCGCTCCTTCACCTCCGCCATCAGCGGCTTGATGATCTCGCGGTAGGAGTACCAGTCGAGATCGAGGGTCTCGAGCGGGTAGATCTCCTCGCGTACGAACTCCCGCATCCACTCGAGCTGGCGCTCGAACTCGGGGTCGGTCTCAAAGCTCCAGGTCATCGGGTTCTCCTCGGGGGCGGTTCGGGGGGCAGGATCCAGAGTAGGTCGGCTGCCTGGCCGGTGGCGCCGCGCCGGCGGCGCCCAGGCTGGAGAAAGCTCCAAGCGCCGCCCGCCGCCCAGGCCACCCCGATGGCACCGCAGCGGTGAAGATCCAGAGATGGGCAGCGAGGCTCCCGGCCACCCGGCGATCGCCGTACCGGCGACGCTGAGCGCATGGCTGCAGACCACGCTGGGGGACCCCGGCCCCTTCGAGCTGACCCCGCTCGGCGGCGGCAACTCAAACGAGACCCTGGAGCTGCGCTCGCCCGCCGCGCGGCGAATCCTGCGCCGGCCGCCGGCCGCGGCGATCGCACCGAGCGCCCACAACGTCGCCCGCGAGGACCGCATCCTGCGAGCCCTCGAGGGCAGCGGCGTGCCGGCGCCGCGCCCGGGAGCGGTATGCGAGGACGCGAGCGTGTTCGAGGTCCCTTTCCTGGTCATGGAGGCCGTCGACGGGGTGGCCGTCACCGAGGCCCTTCCCAGCGCCTACCCACCATCGCCGCAGGCGCTGCCGCAGGTCGGCGAGCGGGTCGTCGAGGCGCTCGCCGACCTCCATGCCGTGCCCTGGCGCCAGGTCGGCCTCGCCGACTTCGGCCGCCCCGAGGGGTTTCTCGAGCGCCAGGTCGAGCGCTGGCAGCGCCAGCTCGACGGCTACCGGTTCCGCGAGTTGCCCTACCACGCGGAGCTGGCGGGCTGGCTGGCGGCCGAACGGCCGCAGGCCGGCGAGCCGGCGATCATGCACGGCGACTTCCACCTCGACAACTGCCTGATCTCCGCCGCCGAGCCGATCGGAGTGACGGCGATCATCGACTGGGAGATGGCGACGATCGGCGACCCCCTGCTCGACCTCGGCCTGCTGCTGGCCTTCTGGGGACCGGACCGGCCCGAGCGCCCGGCGATGCCGCGGGTGCAGGCGGCGAGCCGGCTCCCCGGCGCCCCCTCGCGGGAGGCGTTGGCGGCGCACTACGCCGAGCGCAGCGGCCGCTCGATCGAGCGCCTGGACTGGTACATGGCGCTGGCGTTCTGGAAGCTGGCCACGATCGTTGAGGGCGCCTACGCCCAGTACACCGAGGGCAAGCTGCGCAGCCGCTACGCTCGCGAGCTCGGTGACGACGTCCCGGCCTTGCTCGCCGAGGCCGCCGGCTTCGCCGGGCTGAGGCGTTAGAGGATTGATCGTCTGGAATTGCTTGCGGGTGTGCATGCGCATCGCCACTGGTTCCGCCCATGGGGACGGAGCAAGCACGGCTTCCGCGACGGTGCCGCGCCCAGCCCGGCTGACGTGCCGGGCCCCGAGCACGCAGGGAACCGGCGGCTGTGGATCCCACGCGGCGCCCGACTAGATTCGACCCTGCAGGCGCAGCGACTCGGCGTACTGGTCGGCGCTCCCTAGGCGGGGTTCCTGAAGTCAGTAAAAAGCTACTGCGGCTCGGATTCGGCGGCCAGGCCGGGAGCGGTCATCCGGGTCGCCAAGAGCCGCGCGGGCCAGCTTCGCGGGTCCGCGACGAGCAGGGTCCATGGCGCCGGCGGCGGCCTCAAATCGCCCCCGGGCAGCTCCCCGGGCTGACGAAGCGCGAGCCGGCGCACACCGAGCTCGAGCGCGCGCTCGACCATCCGCTCCAGCCTCCCCTGCGAGCCCGGGCGCTCCCAGGGGATGTCGATCAGCACCCGCTCACCGGCGATCGCGCCCGGCTCGCCGGCGCTGACGTAACCGGCGCCGGCCACGGACGCGATGTCGACTCGGCGGCGCTCGTCGCACCAGGCAAGCACCTGCGCCACCCGCGACTCCGGCTGCGCGGCGACGAGGCGGGGGCGGCCGGCGAGGACGAGGCCGCCGGCGCCGTCGACGGTGATCCACTCGCCGGCCCCGACCCGGCGCCCGCCGAACTCGGCGCGAGCGGCGGTGGGGTCGATCGCGAGCCCCGCGACGCCACAGACGGCGGGGCGCCCGAGCGAGCGCGCGAGGACGGCTGCGTGGCTGCCGGTGCCGCCGCGGGCGGTCACGACCCCCCGCGCTGCGACGATCGCGGCGAGATCCTCCGAACCGGTTTCGGGCCGGACCAGGACCAGCTCCTCCCCACGCGCGGCCAGGGTTTCCGCCCGGGTGCTGTCGAAGACGGCGTGACCGCCCGCGGCGCCGGGCGCGGCCGCGATGCCGGCCCCGAGTCGGTCGAGGCCCTGGTCGCGGGCAAGGACCGGTGCCTGCAACTGGCTGAGAGCCGCGATCGGGATCCTCGCCAGTGCCTGGTCGACGCCGATCAGCCCCTCCTCGACCAGGTCGACGGCGATCCGCACCGCGGCGGCGGCACTGCGCTGTCCGCCCCGCGCCCCGAGGATCCAGAGCCGGCCCCGCTCCACCGTGAAATCGACGCCGCACATGTCACCGCAGGCCGCCTCCAGCCTGGGCAGGGCGAGCTCGAGCTCGGCGTAGACGGTCGGGGCGAGCGCCCGCAGTGACTCCAGCGGCTCGGTGCGCCCGGCGGCGGCGCTACCGCCGAGGACACCCTCGAGGTAATCGCCGTAGGCGCCCGGCGAGCCGGTCGCCGGGTCGCGGCTGAAGGCGATGCCCGCCCCTGAGCGACCGTCGCGCCCGCCGCGGCACCGTCCCAGGCGTACCTGCAGCTCGGCGACCCGCTCGTCCAGCTCGGCCGCGATCTCCGACGGCGTCCGCTCCCCGAGTCTGGCGCCGTTTCCGACCTGCACCGTCTGCCGCCGCTGTCGACCCTGGGTCAAGCGTCAGACCCGAGGCGAGACCAGCACCTTCAGCGAGCGATCGCGGTCGAGCTGAGTCGCGAACGCGGCCTCGGCATCCGCGAGCGCGAAGCGGTGGGAGATCAGGCGCTCGGCGTCGACGCTGCCGTCGGCCAGCTGGGCGATCACCGCCGGGAACTCGTCGCGATAGGCAAGCGTGCCGAAGACCCGCAACCCCTTCTCGACGATCCGGTCGGGACGCAGCTCGATCTTGCCGGAGTACATCGCCGCCAGCACCAGGGTGCCGCCGGCGCGAACCGACTTCAACGCGTCGCGGAAGCCGGCGGCGGCGCCGGCACAGTCGATTACCACGTCGGCGCGGGCGCCGAGGCCAAAGGCGCCGGCGCCGGTGATCGCGCGGACGGCCCCGGTCGTGTCTTCGGCCAGCGGGTCGACGACGACGTCGGCGCCGAACTCACGGGCGCGTTCGCGGCGAAGCGGCGAGGGATCGGCGACGATCAGCGCACCCGGCTCACGCAGCCGCGCGAAGCGGGCGGCGGCAAGCCCGATCGTGCCGGCCCCGAGGATCAGGACGACGTCCCCAGGGCCGGGGTCGGCGACGTTGAGGGCGCGCAGCCCCACGGCCAGCGGCTCGACCAGCGAGCCAGCTCGATCGTCGACCTCGGGGGGCAGCTGGAAGACCGTCTCCCCCACGACCGCCCGCGGCACCAGCACGCGCTCGGCGAAAGCGCCGGGAGAGGCGTAGCCGATGTCGTTGTCATGGCCCTGTTCACACAGCTGCAGGTCGCCGGCGCGGCAGTGGGCACAGTGGCCGCAGGGGATCAGCGGCCGCACCGTCACCCGGTCGCCCTCGTCCACTCCCTCGACTCCGGGTGCGCTGAGGACGGTGCCGCAGAACTCGTGGCCGAGGATCTGGCCCGGCTTCGCCGCAAAGCCATGGCTGAAGCTGTGCAGGTCCGAGCCGCAGATCCCGCAGTTGGCGACCTCGACGACGATCTGGCCGGTGGCGGCCGTCGGCTCCGGGCGCTCGACCAGCGCCAACCGCTCCGGGGCCTGATATTCGAGCGCCCGCATCAGGCGCCGGTGATGTCGACGACGATGCGGGAGCCGCCGGTTTCGCCGCGGGCCACCCGGGCGACGCCGGCGGCGACGTCGTCGAGGGGGATCACGTCCCCGACCACCCGCGGCAGTTGCAGCTCACCGCTGGCCAGGAGCCGCACCACCTCGACGACCTCCTCGGGCTCGGCGCCGTAGGAGCCGACGAGCTCGCGCTCGCGCAGGACGAAGGTCATCATTCGGCCGGCGTCGGCGTGGCCGTCGCCGACGCCGATCACGACCGCGCGCCCACCCTCGTCGAGCGAGCG
>JBFXEM010000060.1:0-8400 GCA_050180135.1 Solirubrobacterales bacterium
GGACGGCCTCTTCATCGGTCCCCTCGGCAGAGAAGCCGACCAGTCCGTACTGGGCACCAAAGTAGGTCGAGGTAGCGATATTCGGCCCGAGCGCCCCGGTCTCTGGGTCGGCCTCGACTCCAGCGTGTACGGCTCTCGTCTGGAACCCAGCGTTCTACAAGCTCTCTTTGCTCACTTCTCTCCTCCAAACTGTTATAGTACACGCATGAAGTTGTACCCTAACACAGGGGAGGACGACTCCGCCAGCCGGGCTCGGCCAGTCCGCGACCTCACGGTCCGTGACCTCACCCAGCCGCTTTCGACCACCATGCCCCGCTGGCCCGGCACCGATCCAATCCGCCTAACCGTGCTCGCCGAGGTCGCGATTGATGGTCTCTATGAGCGTCAGGTTGAGATGCCGGAGCATGTGGGAACGCACGTCGACGCCCCGGCGCACTTCGCGGCCGATGGGGCTCGAATCGAGGCGCTTCCGCTTGAGCACCTGGTCTCCCCCGGCCGCCTGCTCGACGCCTCGGGGGTCTGTGGGAAGGAGCCGGATTTCGCTCTCGACGCGGCAACCCTGATCGAGCTGGAGCGGGAGCAGGGAATCGAGCTGGCGGGGGAAATAGTCGCCCTCGTCCGCTTCGGATGGGACCGATACCTCACTGATGGCGCCCGTTACCTGGGCGGCCCGGAGAGCCCGCCCCACTTCCCGGGCCTGGCACCAAGCGCCGCAGAGCTGCTGGTCGAGCGGGGGGTTCGCGGGATAGGTGTCGACACGATGGGCGTCGAGCCCGGCATCGCGGTCGACTATCCGGTACACCGAACGACCCTTCCGGCCGGCCTCTTCCACATCGAGGGGCTCGTGAATCTCTGGGCCTTACCGCCCGACGACTTCACATTGATCGTCGCACCGCTGCCGCTGGTCGGCGGCTCCGGTGCTCCAGCCAGGGTCCTCGCCCTGATCGAGGAGTGAGAGGCGTGTCCCACCGGGGGACAAGAACCACGGATCCCACGCGCCCGCGCCGGAATGTACAGTCGCTTGCCGTGCCTGGGTCAACAAAGTCGAACGCGCCGGAGATCCAGGGAGCGACTGCTCGTGAGATCGCCGAAAGCGTTGAGTCACTGATCGAGCGGGGCGAGCTGCGCCCCGGCGCGGTACTCCCCTCGGTGCGCAGCCTCGGGTCCCAACTGGGCGTCAGTCCGATGACCGTAGTGGCGGCGTATCGCGAGTTGCGCCAGCGCGGCATCGTCAACACCCACGAGCGTCGCCGTACGCGGGTCAGCTCGCGTCCCCCGATCGCATCGCGGGCCGCGCTCCCCCTTGGAAACGACCTGCGGGATCTCGCTTCCGACAATCCGGATCCGGCGTTCATCCCCGAGCTGACCCCGTTTCTGGCGAAGATCCCACCCGAGGTGCATCTGTACGGAGAGAAGCCAATCCTTCCTGCGCTGCGAGAGCTGGCAACCGCACGCTTCGAAGATTGCGGCGTTCGACCTGACGCGCTGACCGTGGTCAGCGGGACCTTCGACGCAATCGAGAGGATCCTTCAAAATCACCTCAAACAGGGCGACGCGGTCGCGGTCGAGGATCCGGGCTATACGGGCGTTCTTGACCTCGTGCGCGCCCTGGGCCTCCAGCCGGTGGGAATGCTCTGCGACGAGTTCGGCCCTCTGCCCGAAGAGCTCGATCGCGTTCTCCGTGCGGGAGCTCGGGCCTGCGTGATAACTCCGCGGGCTCAGAACCCACTGGGAGCTGCCCTTGACGCCGAGCGAGGACGGGCGCTCGCGGCCTGTTTGCGGGGCCACCCGGAGGTATGGGTTATCGAGGACGATCACGCCGGCCCGATCACCGACCTCCCCTACGTCACCCTGACCGAGGGGCGCGACCGCTGGGCGGTCATTCAATCCGTCTCGAAGTCAATCGGGCCCGACCTGCGAGTCGCGGTGGTCGGGGGCGACGTCCGCACCATCAGCCAGCTCGAGGGTCGCCAGCTGCTGGCCAACGGCTGGGTCAGCTTCATCCTTCAGCAGACGGTCGTCGCGCTCTGGCGCTCGGCCGAGGTCGAGGAGCTGGTCGCCGACGCGGCGGCGGCGTACAGCGCCCGCCGCGAAGCGGTGAAGACAGAGCTGGCGAAGCGTGGGATTGAGTCGTTCGGACGATCCGGGCTCAACGTCTGGGTGCCGGTCAACGAGGAGGGGACGGTCCTGCGCAATTTGATGCAACTGGGATGGGCGGCCACGGCCGGCGAGGTCTTCAGGATCTCGAGCGATCCCGGCCTACGCGTGACCACTGCTGGACTACCCGAGGCCGAGGCGCCACAGCTGGCGGAGGACATCAGCCTGGCGATCAACCCCGGCTTCACGACGACCAGTCGCTGATGGCCCGTGGACGACTCGAAGTCTCGCCCGAGGTGGCCGCGGCGCACCCGAGCTACCGAGCCGCCGTCATCTATGCGACCGGCCTGGTCAACGGTCCCAGCACCGACGCCGGCCGGGCCGAGCTCGCAGCCGCCGGCGGCAGGGCCCGCGAACGATCAGAGAACCAGCGCCTCGCCGAGAAGCCACAGGTAGCGGCCTGGCGCCAGGTCTTCAACTCCTTCGGCGCCAAGCCATGCCGCTACCCCTCCTCGGTCGAGGCTCTGCTCGCGCGCAGCCTTCGCGACGGTTCGCCCCCGCCCGTGAACGCGCTCGTCGACGCATACAACGCCGTCAGCCTGGACTTCCTCCTGCCGATCGGCGGCGAGGACTGGGGCAGGCTGGTTGGCAACGGTGTTCTGCGGTTTGCCCGCGGAGACGAGGGGTTCGTCGTTTTTCACGGCAACGACGAGGAGGTCAGCAACCCCAAGCCCGGGGAGGTCATATGGGCCGACGACGAGGGCGTCACCTGCCGGCGCTGGAATTGGCGGCAGTGCCTGAGGACTCAACTGACCGAGCAGACGACCGAGGCGTATTTCCTGCTTGAGGCAATAGGCGACTACCCCGACGACGAGCTGGAGGCGGCGACCGAGGCGCTCGTCGAAGCTGCTCAGCGCGTCAGTCCCAGCGCCCAATTCAGCCGAGAGCGGCTCAGGCCTGCGGCGGCGTGATCGCCTGGGCAACGCGATCGATCGCCTCCTGCTGGTGGCGCTCCAGCTCCTGACCCGCCCCGGCCTCCAGCTCCTCCAGGAATGGGTCCTCCACCTTCGTCCTGACTCCCGCCAGCTCCTCGATGATCGCCAGCGCGCAGAAGGGTGCGTAGGCCGTCGAGTAGCCGCCCTCGTGGACGGCCAGGATCCGGCCCCCGCACAACTCGTCCGCGGCCTGCCGGGTACGCCGCGCCAACTGGCGAAAGCCCTCACTTGTCAGCAGCATTCGGCCGTAGGGGTCGAGCGCACAGGCGTCGATGCCGGAGCCGATCACGATCAGGTCCGGCGCATGGGCTCGCACCGCCGGGATTACGAGGCGATCGAATGCGGCGAGATAGGCGCCACCACCCGAGCCAGGCGGCAGCGGCACGTTGAGGTTGAAGCCGACGGCGCCTTCACCGCCGCGTTCCTCGGGCTGCCCCGAATCGGGTGGGTAGCAGCGAGCTTGGTGGATCGAGATCGTCAGCACTCGGGGGTCGTTCCAAAACGCGGCCTGGGTGCCGTTGCCGTGGTGCACGTCCCAGTCGATCACCGCGACCCGCTCGGCCCCCTCGCTGAGACAGGCGTGGACGGCGATCGAGGTGTTGGCAAGAAGACAGAAGCCGCGCCCCCGGTCGGCTTCTGCGTGGTGGCCGGGTGGCCGCACCAGGGCGTAGGCATTCGCGAGGTCTCCGGCGAGAACCGCCTTCGCGGCGTCGATGCAGCCGCCCGCGCCGAGCCTTGCCAGCTCGAAGCTGCCGTGCGTGAACGGCGCCGCTTCGCCTGCCTCGCCGCCTTGGGCGGCACTCATCTCCGCCAGCCGGGCCAGGTAGCCCGGCGTATGCACCGCTTCCAGCTCGGCAACGGTCGCGGCGCGAGCGCCGACAGGCGTCAGCTGCGCGAGCAACCCGCTCACCTCGAGCAGATTGCGGATCCGACGCTTCGCGGCCGGACCCTCGGCGGAGATGTCGGGCTCCACCCAGCGACCCGGAGGGACATGCGCCGCAAGGGGGCCGGTGTCGTGCCACATCAGGCGCTCATCCCAGACAAATCCGCTGCTCATACTCCAGCCCCCTCCAGCACGCGCCGCAGCGCATCGATCGCTTGTTCCGCCTCAGCGGTTGTTCCAGCGGTGATCCGCAGTCCGTTTGCCCCGCAGAGCTCGCTGCCGACCGCGACCTGGATGCCCGCCCCGGCGAGCCGCCGGCCCAGCTCATCATCGGCCCTGCCGTCCGGCGGAACCGCCCAGACGAAGTTGCCCTCCGAAGGAGCCACCTCGAAGCCGAGCGCGGACAGCCCTGCGCGCAACTCTTCCCGCACCGAAATGGCCGCGTCCACGTGGATCGCTAAACCCGCCGGGTCGCCGAAGGCAGCGAGCGCTGCGCCTTCGGCAAGGGACGAGACCGGGAAGGTGGGTCTGACCGCATCCACCTCAGCGGCGAGCTCGTCGCTGCCGAAGATCGCGTACCCGATCCGAGCCCCGGCGAGACGGTAGGCCTTGGAGAACGTCCTCAGGATCACGGTGTTGGGAAACGACTGCAACAGTTCGTTCTCGCCCGCCTGATCGGCGAGACGGTTGAACTCCCGGAAGGCCTCGTCGAAGACCACCGGCACTGAGGACGGAAGCTCCCCGAGCAGCCGCCGGATTGCCTCAGGGGGACAGGCACCGCCGGTCGGGTTGTTGGGGTTGCAGACACAGACGAGCGCGGCGCCAGTCGCGGCGTTGGCCATCGCGGGAAGGTCGTTGGCCGAGAGGGAATTCAGCGGCACCGGGACAGGGTCGGCCCCAGTTAACCCGGCCAGGGCCGGGTAGGCGTAGTAGGAGTGAGCGGGAAAGACGAAGGGCGCACCATCTCCCAGCCTGGCGAGGGCAATCGCCCAGAGCAGTTCGGATGCGCCGTGACCGATCAGCACCCGCTCCGCACGAACGCAGAAACGATCCGCCAGCACCGCCCGCAGCCGCGCCGAAGAGGGGTCCGGGTAGCGATGGAGAGTGCGTGCCCGCGTCTCGATGGCGCGCAGGACGGCGGAGTCGGGAGCCCATGGGGACTCGTTTGCAGAGAGGGCAACCACTCCCGCCGCGGGGGGCGAGAAGCCGGTGACCGAATGGCCCGCCATCAGACGCCACCGCCCCTCTGCGGGGCAGCGAGAAGGTCGGAGTCAGCAGCCAGGGCACTCAGGGCCTGCTCCAGGAAGTCGAGCTCGGAGTCAGACCCTACGGTGACGCGAATTCCATCCGAGGCGCCGAACCCGTCCATCCGGCGCACGATCACGCCCCGTTCGAGAAGCGCGTCCGCGATCTGCTCAGCCCGGCGGACGCGCGCATCCACCAGCTCATCACGAGCCTGGCAGAAGACGAAGTTCCCCTGGCTGGGATAGACCTTGAGGCCGCCCCGGAAAAGGATCGACATGAGCCGAACGCGGCGCTCCCGTACGGCCTCGGTCCGCCGATCCACCTCGTCCTGCACGCCCATAGCCGCCAGGGCAGCGGCCTGGCCCGCGACGTTGACGTTGAACATCGTCCGCACCTGCTCGAGGGCACGGGCGATCCGCGGCGCCGTAACCGCGTAGCCGACCCGCAGCCCCGCCAAGCCGTAGGCCTTCGAGAAGGTGCGCAGGACACAGACGTTCGATCGCCCCTCGGCGACGAGGTCCGTACCGTCGACCGCTGCTTCCGGGTCGACGAAGCCGCAATAGGCCTCGTCGAGCAGGAGGATCGCCGTCCCCTGCAGCCCTTCGGCGAGGGCCACGATCTCATCGTGACCAGCGTGGGCGCCGGTGGGGTTGTTTGGATTTGCAAAGCAGACAAGCCGAGTTTGCGGCCCGATGGACGCGCGGAGGCCGGCGACCCCCGCATCGTCTGGGGGGGTGGCGATCGCTTCGACACGAGCCCCGGCAACCAACGCCGCCTGTCTGTATGTCGGGAATCCCGGCCACGGAAACGCGCAGCCGTCTCCTGGCTCGAGAGTGGCCTGCGCCAACAACCTGATCAACTCGTCGGCGCCGTTCCCGAACACGACTTGATCGGGATCGACGTGATGCCGCTCGGCCAGCGCTTCGCGTATCTCGGTCGCCCACGGGTCGGGGTAGCGTGAACTCGAGGAGAGGGCCCGGACCGCTGCCTCGACCGCCGCCTCTAAGGGCTCCATTGCAAGCTCGTTCGAGCCGAGTTTGACCAACCGTTCAAGTCCGAGGAAGCGCGCTTTGACCTCGGCGATGCCCAAACCGGGGCGATAGGGCTCGACTTCGTCAAGGGCGGAGCGGATCAATGAAACGGCTCAGTAGGGCTTCGCGGTGATCCCACCGTCCACGGTCAGATGGGTGCCGGTGATGAACGACGATTCCGCTGAGAGGAGGAATAGGACGGCGGCGGCGACCTCGGCCGGAGCGGCGAACCGGCCGACCGGGTAGTGGCCCTCGACGACGGCGCGCTCGCCCTCCGGATCCGGCAAGGAGGCGAAGTACTCCTGATTCATGGGGGTGTCCATATCGCCCGGACAGACACAGTTGGCACGAATGCCGTCAGCGGCATAGTCGACGGCGATCGCCCTGGTGAGGCCGAGGACACCGGTCTTCGCGGCGGTGTAGGCGGGCAGGTAAGGGTCGCCGACCAGTGCCAACATCGAAGCGGTGTTGACGATCGAGCCGCCGCCGGACCCGCGCATCGCCAGTACCGCGTGCTTGCAGCCCCAGAACACCGCCTTCAGGTTGACGTCGAGGACGGCCTCCCAGACCTCGTTCGCGGTCTCGTGGAAGCGAGCGGAGCCCTGGATCCCGGCATTGTTATGCAACAAGTCGAAAACCCCGAAGCTCTTCTGGCAGAGGTCGAAGGCGGCGAGGAGATCCTCCTCCCTGGTCACGTCCCCGACGAAGGCCAGCGCCGCACCGGGGAGTCCCTCGGCCTCGCGTTGGACGGCCTCCGCCGCCGCCGAATCGCGGTCGAAGATCACCACTCCGCCACCTTCGCGCGCGATCCGCAGACAAACCTCGCGGCCAAGGCCGGACCCGCCGCCGGTGACGACGCCGGCTCTGCCCTGGAACCGCAGCGCTCCGTTCGTCTGGTCCTTCTTGCTCATCGCCCACTCTCTTTCGCCAGCGTCTCCTCGCGGATGCTCTCGAGAATCTCGAGCTTTGCCCCGAGGAACTCCGGGGTTGCCGCCATGTCGAAGCTGCGTGGCCGCGGCAGCGGATTCACTAGTTCCTGCTTCAAGCGGCCCGGGCGGTTGGTCATCACCAGGACGCGGTCGCTCACGTACACCGCCTCCTCGACGTCGTGGGTGACGAAGAGAACGGTCAACCGGTGCTGCTCCCAGACCCGGGTAAGGAGCTCCTGCATCATCTGTCGCGTCAGCGCGTCGAGGGCGCCGAAGGGCTCGTCCATCAACAGCACGGAGGGTCGATATGAAAGCGCGCGTGCGATCGCGACGCGCTGTTTCATGCCGCCGGAGAGCTGCTTGGGGTAGGCGTCGGCGAACCGCTCGAGGCCAACGAGCTGGAGGTGCTCCCGGGCAATCTCGCGGCGCTCACCGCGAGAGCCCGGTTCGCCGCGAAGGCCGAACTCGACGTTCTGAAGCGCTGTCATCCAGGGGAACAGGGTGTAGGACTGAAAGACGACTCCTCGGTCGCGGCCCGGACCGTCGACGATCTCGCCACCCACGACCACTTCGCCGGCGGTGGCCCGCTCGAGTCCGGCGAGGATCGAGAGCAACGTGCTCTTTCCACAGCCCGAGGTGCCGACGAGGCAGACGAACTCGTTGTCCTCCAAGGTGAGGTCGATTCCGTCGAGCGCGACGACGGGCGACTTGCCCTCCCCGAACTCCTTGCGGAGCCCGCGGATCTCCACCTTCGCTTCACGCTCGCCCGTCATCGGACCGGCTCCGCCCAGCGGAACATCCGCTTGCCGCTTGCCTTCATGATCTGGTCCGTCACGAGGCCCAGGACCCCGAGGACAAGGATGTAGCCGATGATCAGTTCGGTCTGGAAGAAGCGCTGGCCGACAGTGATTCGGTAGCCCAGTCCGGAGGTCGCGGCGACCAGCTCCGCCAGGGTCAAGTAGGTCCAGGCCCAGCCGAGCGTGATCCGCAGCGTGTCCCAGATTTCCGGAGCAGAGCTGGGCAGCACGATCCTGCTCAGGATGGTCCGGTCCTTCATTCCCAGGGTCCGGCCGACGTCGATGAAGTCGTGCGGGGTCCGCTTGACGTTGTCCATCACCATCAGCACCTGCTGGAAGAAGGTGCCGATGAAGATGATCGCGAACTTCTGCGTGTCGTTGGTGCCGATCCAGATGATCGTCAGCGGCACGAAGGCGACCACG
>JBFXEM010000061.1:0-8398 GCA_050180135.1 Solirubrobacterales bacterium
CGCGGCGTCGACGGCGGCGATCCCGAGCGCCGACTCGCGCGGGTGCGCGGTCGGGCCGACGGGGAAGACGGCCTCGACCCCCTCCATCGCCCGCGCGAGCACGGCCGGGTCGGCGGTGTCGCCGACCACTACCTCGCTGGCGCCGAGCGCCCGCACCTCCTCCTCGCCCGCTGCCGAGCGACGCAACGCCCGCACGGAGATCCCGGCGGCGGCGAGCAGCGGGATCAGTCGCCGCGCTTGGTTGCCGTAGCCGGCCGTGACGAGGATCACGCGGCGGGGGCCACCTCGGCCCCAAGCAGGACGAAGACGACGCGGGCCGGCTCGCTCCCCGGGTTGTGCCAGCCGTGCAAGGTGCCGGTCTGGATCAGGCACTCGCCGGGATTCAACGTGACCTCGGTCCCGTCGCCCTGGGTCAGGCAGACGCTGCCGGAGACGACGAAGGCGAAATCGATCGTCGCCGTCGCGTGCATGCGGCCGCTGACGTCGACGCGGCCGCCATCGGCCGCCATGTCGCTGACGTAGACGCGGGAGCCGTTGGGGGCCGGGAAGAAGCTCGGCTCGGCCGGAGGGTCGCCGTCGCCGAGGCGCGGTTGGCCGTCGGCGGCCCAAACCTGCCAGACGTCCATCCCCGACTCGGTCGCCAGCTTCGGGGCCGGTTCGTCGGCGGTGATCGTCGCCTTGCCGGCGGCGTCGTGGGCGGCGACGATGCGGCGGGGTGAGCTGCCCGGTCGCTCAGACACCGCTCGTCACCCCACCGTCGATGGAGATCGCGGCGCCGGTGATGTAGTCGGACTCGCCGGCTAGGAGGAAGGCGACGGAGTTGGCGACGTCCTGCGGCGTCGCGTAGCGTTTCAACGGCACCGTCGCGGCGAATGCCTCGAGCGCGGCGCCGGGATTTCCAGGGCTCAGCGTCTCCTCGATCTCTCGCATCAGATCGGTGTCGACGAGGCCGGGGCAGACGCAGTTGACGCGGATCGGGATGTCGGCGTTCTCCAGCGCCGTGCCCCGGGTGAGGCCGAGGATCCCGTGCTTGGAGGCAACGTAGACGCTCATGTTGGCGTAACCCTGCAGGCTCGCGGTCGAGCCGAGGTTGACGATCCCGCCGAACCCCTGCGCTCGCATCAGGGGGATCGCAGCGCGGGTCGCGTAGCAGGCGGAGAGCAGGTTGGTCTCGATGATCTCGCGGAAGTCGTCGGGGCTCTGGTCCTCGATCCGAACCCAGCCGCCGCTGGTCCCGGCGTTGTTGACCAGCCAATCGAGACGGCCGTGGCGGCCGTGGACGTCGGCGATCCAGCCTTCGACCTGGTCGTGCTCGGTGACGTCGACCCGGGTGAACCGGGCGCTGCCGCCGTCGGCTTCGACCAGTTCGACGGTCGCCCCGCCCTCCGCCTCGTTGCGGGAAGCGATCTCGACCACGGCACCGGCCACGGCCAGGCGCCGCGCGATCGCGCGGCCGATCCCGCCAGATGCGCCGGTGACAGCGGCGACGCGTGCTTGCTCTCCGTCCATCCATCCTCCGTTCCACTGCAGGTCGACCTGCTCAGGTGCAAAATCTATTCCAAGTTAGAGTCTTAGGACAAGCCCAGAACCCGAGAGGAGAGGCGATGATCCACTACGAGGAGCGCGATCTGTGCGCGATCTTGACGCTCGACCGGCCACGCTCGCGCAATGCCCTGACGCCGGAGATGTCGACCGCGATCGAGGCGCATCTCGACCGCGCGGAAGCCAACGACGAGGTGCGTGCCGTCGTGCTCAGCGCGGTGGGGCCGGTCTTCTGCGCCGGGTCGGACTTGAAGGCGGTCGAGGCGGGTACCTTCCACGGCGTCTGGACCGAGCGCGGCGGCTACGGGGCGATCGCCCGCCGCCAACGCACGAAGCCGCTGATCGCGGCGTTGGAGGGTCCGGCCTACGGAGGCGGGACCGAGATCGTGCTCGCCTGCGACCTCGTCGTCGCCGCCCGCGGCACCGGCTTCGGGCTCTCCGAGGTGAAGCTGGGCTTGGTGGCGGCCGGCGGCGGCCTCTTCCGCCTCGCGCGCAAGCTGCCGACCAACGTGGCGATGCGCGCCGCCCTGACCGGCAACCCGATCCCGGCGGAGCTTGCCCACTCCCACGGTCTCGTCAACGAGCTTTGCGAGCCTGGCCAAGCTCTCGATCGCGCGCTCGAGCTGGTCGCCGAAATCGCCGCCAGCGGGCCGTTGGCCGTGCGCGAGTCGCGGGCCGTCGTCCTCGAGGCCGGCCCGGCTGACGACGAGGAGGCCTGGCAGATCAACGACCGGGCCGTCCAACGCACCGTCGACACGGCCGACGCGCAGGAGGGCGTGGCTGCCTTCTTCGAGCGTCGCAAGCCCGCCTGGCGCGGTTGCTGAGGCCTGCACCCTCGATTCAGGGGTCGACCGAGAGGACGACGTTGATCGGCTGCTCCCCGGGCACTCGCCCGGCAAGCACGTCGATCGCGCGGACAGCCTCGCGGAAGTCCAGCAGGTGGGTTCGCATCTGCTCGATCGGGACCGAGCCGGCGGCAATGATGTCGATCGCGTTGCGGTAAGACGATGGCGCCATTCCCAGCACACCCTGGATCCGTACGCCCTTGAGCACGGCGCGGTCGATCGGGAAGTCGGGCACCGTCTTGTCCTTCAGGCCGGCCCAGACGACGGTGCCGCCGGAGCGCACCAGCTCGATCGATTCGACGACCGGCGCGGTCGAGCCAGCCGAGGTGTCGACGACGACGTCGGCGCCGCGGCCGCCGCTTGCAAAGCGCACGCGCTCGACCACGTCCTCCTCCTCGACGTTGAGCGCCAGGTCGGCCCCGAACTCACGCGCCAGCTCCAGCTTGCGGGCGTCGCTGGCCAGCCCGGTCACAGTGATGTGGCCGGCGCCGGCGGCCTTGGCGGCAATCACCGCGCAGAGGCCGCGCTGGCCGCAGCCGAGGATGACGATCCTGGCGCCGATCGAGGTCCCAGGAGTCAGCACCCCCCACTGGATCCCGGCAGCGAGCGGATTCCAGAGCGCGGCGGTCGCCGGCGAGACGTGCTCGGGGATCGGGTAGAGAACCGCCTTCGGGTGCACGTAGAGGTGGGTCGCGTACCCACCCCACAACCCGGGCCCGACCTCCGTGCCGATGAAGCCGTGGCAGGCCGGCGAGAAGTCCCAGCCGGTGCAGTACATCGACTGCCCCGCGAGGCAGTACTCGCAGCTGCCGCAGGGCAGCCACGGGTCGACCGCGACCCTAGTGCCGACGCTGACGTCACGGCGGCCGCCGGGCCCGACCTCCTCGACCGTGCCGATGATCTCGTGGCCCATGATCCGCGGGAGGTGCAGGCCGCTGCCGTCCTTGCTGGGGGCGTTGTCGATCGCCTCCAGAGCATCGATGTCGCTGCCGCAGAGGCCGCATGCCTCAACCCGGAGCAGCGCCGCCCCGGCCTCCAGTCGTGGCCGCTCGAATCCGGCTTCGGCGAGATCGCGGGCGCCGTGTTGGACCATCGCGACGGGCTTCTCTGGGGAAATCGTAGATGCCATGCCGTTGGACCTCCGGATCGCTTGCTTGACAGTTAATCGAATGTTACTTAGATTCTTTTAGACCGTGATGTGCTTCGATTTCGACGCCCTGCCGCCCGACCTCCCCCCCGGTCGGGCGCTGCCACGGGTGGCCGGCGGCGCCGCCGCCGAGTCGCTGACGCTCGAATCGGCCGACGGCACGCGCTTCGCCGCCGCCCTGGCCGAGTCCCCCCGGAGCGGCGAGGTCGGGGTTGTCGTGCTCCCCGACGTGCGCGGCCTGTACCGCTTCTACGTGGAGCTGGCCGAGCGCTTCGCGGAGGCCGGTCATGATGCGATCGCGATCGATTACTTCGGCCGCAGCGCCGGGGTCGGGACGCGCGCGGAGGACTTCGATTGCTGGCCCCACGTCGCCCAGGTCGAGACCGCCAAACTGCAGGCCGACGTCGGCGCCGCGATCGCCCTGCTGCGAGAGCGCACCGACGTCAGCTCGATCGTCACCGTCGGCTTCTGTTTCGGCGGCTCGCACTCGTTCATCGCCGCCACCTCGCCTGAGCTCGGTCTCGACGGCGCGGTCGGGTTCTACGGGATGCTGCTGGCGGAGCGGGGCGGGCTCGACTATCTGCCCTCCCCCCTGCGCGGCGCCGAGGCGACCCGGGCGCCGGTGCTGGGGCTGTTCGGGGGCGCCGACCAGGTGATTCCACCCGAGGACGTCGCCGCCTTCGAGACGGCCCTGACCGCGGCCGGGGTCGAGCACGAGCTAGTCACCTACGAGGGCGCTCCGCACTCCTTTTTCGATCGCTCCGCCGCCGCGCACGCCCGAGCCTCGGCCGATGCCTGGGAGCGGGTGCTCGACTTCCTTGCCCGGGCGCCGGTCGCCAGCGCCGCGTGATCAAGGTCGTCGCAATGCTGAGGCGCCGGGAGGGGCTGACGCACGAGGAGTTCTTCGCTTACTACGAGGAGAAGCATCTGCCGCTCGCCTGGGGGCTGCTGCCCGACGAGGTGACCGCGGTCGTCGTCCATTACGTCCAGAACCACGCTCGCCGGCTCGGCGGCTCCGAGCCGCCCTTCGACTGCGTAACCGAGATCGGGTTCGCCGACGCCGACGGCATGCGGGTCTACAACGAGTGGTACCTGGGGCCCGGGGGCGCAGCGATCCGGGCCGACGAGGATAATTTCGTCGACAAGGAGCGCAGCAAGGTCTTGATCACCGACGAGCATCAGGCCGCCTTTGCCGAGAACTGGGTCAGTCGCGTTCGCGTTGCAGGCGCATGAAGTCCGGCAGGGCTCCAACCGCCAGCGAGGAGTCGCCGAGCATGCGGAAGCGGCGCCAGGCGATCCGCCAGCCGTCGGCGGTGCGGCGGTGGCGATCTTCGTACATGCCGGCGAAGACGAAGTCGGCCGGTCGCATCAGGTCCGCCCCCGGCTCGGCCGGGAGCCAGTGGTATGCCTGCACGCAGCAGGTGCTGGTCGCCGCGTCGCCGTCGAGCTGAATCCGCTCGTTGCTGAGCGCGTGCATGGTGCCGGCGAAGTCCTCGAAGGTGGCGATCATCCAGTCGGCTACCTCACGGCCGCTCGTCCACCTTCCCCAGCCGTAGTCGACGTCGGCGTCGACGGCGAAGACCTCGCTGGCCAGCAGCTCGAGCTGGCGGCTGTCGAGGCAGTGGCTGTAGTGGGTCAAGAGGTCGGAGATCGCGAGGCGGTCGGAGATCGGGTCGGGGTTGGCCATCGTTGCTCCGCTCCGGGCCCGCTCAGCGCTCGAGCTCGAACCCGGCGGCTTCACGGTCCCAGGTTCCCTCAGCCACGCCCTGGGCCCGCAGCTCCCGCTTGTGGACGCGGTTGGTCTCGGTCCGGGGCAACGAGTCGACGAAGCGCACGTAGCGGGGCACCGCGAAGTAGGGGATGCGGGCCTGGATCGCGGCGATGATCGCCTCCGGGCTCAGTTCCCGGGCGGGTTCGAGCACGACCGCAACCGCCACCTCGTCCTCGCTGAACTCCGACGAGACCGCGTAGGCCGCACATTCTTCGACGCCGCTGAGGGCGAGTATCTCCGACTCGACCTCCCACGAGGAGACGTTCTCGCCGCGGCGGCGGATCGCGTCCTCGGAGCGGTCGACGAAGTAAAACCAGCCGTTCTCGTCGCGGCTCATGGTGTCACCGGTATGGAACCAGAGGTCGTGCCGGGAGGCAAGGGTCTCAGCCGGCATCCGCCAGTACCCGGTGGGGACGATCCCCGCCCGCAGAGGGCGCGCCACCGCTTCGCCGACCTCCCCCGGGCCCAGCTCCTCGCCCTGCTCGTCGACGATCCTCAGGTCGAAGCTGTCGACGGCGCGCCCGCAGGAGCCCGGTGGCTGGCGCTCGCCGGGGCGGGGCCAGGTCAGCATCCCAAAGTCGGTGAGGCCGTAGGACTCGACCGGAGCGAACCCGAAGCGGCGGGGGAAGACGTCGTAGTACTCGGGGAGGGCCGGCGCCACCAGTGCCGTCCGCAGCGCGTGTTGGCGCTCGGCCGGAACCGGGTCGCGGCGCAGCAGCAGTGGCGACATCGCACCGAGGAAGTTGGTCACCGTCGCCCCGGAGGCGACGATCTCGTCCCAGAAGGCACTGACGCTGAAGCGGGCCGCGACGCTGAGGCGGCAGCGCATGATCAGCGACGAGAGCAGCGAGACGCAGAGCCCGTTGGCGTGGAAGAGCGGCAGGCAGGTGTGGAGGACGTCGTCCTCCCGGTAGCCCATGCCCGTCAGCGAGACGTCGGCGAAATGCCAGGTCGCGCGGTGGGTCCAGACAACGCCCTTGGGCGGCCCGGCGCCACCGGAGACGAACATGATCCCGGACTCGTGGTGGTGGTCCACCGCGACCGGCGCCGGATCGGAGTCGGAATGGACCCGCTCGTAGGCGACGATCGGCCGGGCACCGGCCCCGAGGCCCTCCTCGACGGCGCCGACCCCGACCAGGGCGCGGACCGCGTTGGACCACGCCAGAGCGCGCTCGATCCGCGGCAGCGTCTGCGCGCTGGTGATTGCCAGGCGCGGCTCGGAGAGGCCGAGGATGTGGTTCAGCACGTCGCCGCGCAGAGCGGTGTTGAGCGGCACCGCGATGGCGCCGACGAGCTGCGCCGCGAACCACGACTCGACGAACTCGACCCGGTTCTCGAGCGCGATCGCGACCCGGTCGCCGACGCCGACCCCGAGCTCCTGCAGGCCGGCGGCGAGCGAGCGGGCTCGCGCCAGCACCTCGCCGAAGGAGTGGTAGCGCTCGCCGCCGAAGCTGATCCACTCGCGGTCGGGCGTGGCGGCGGCGGTGCGTTCGAGCTCAGCGTGCGCGAGGAAGGCGCCGGCCCCACTCACAGCGACCCCAGGAAGTCGCGGATCGCATCGAGGAAGGATGCGTTGTCGTCGCCGGAGACCATGTGGCCGGCCTCCGAGACGCGGGCGACAGCGGCCGTCGGCAGCAGGCGCCGGGCTTCCTCCAGGCTCTCCTCGCTGACGACGTCTGAGCGCAGCCCGCGGACCAGCAGTACCGGCACGCTCAGCATCGTCGCCGCTTCGCGCATCCGGACCCGGATCGGGTGCATCGGATCCTCGCTGTCGTGGGCCTGATCGAGCAGCCGCGGGTCCCAGTGCCAGCGCCAGCGCCCCTCCTCGGTGCGACGCAGGTTCTTGGCCAGTCCGCTGAGGTCGGCCGGGCGCTCGCGCCCGGTGTAGTCGGCGACCGCGGCCGCGGCTTCCTCCAGGGAGGAGAAGCCTTCTGGCTTCTGGGCCATGAAGGCGCGGACCCGGTCGCGCCCCTCGGGCTCGACCCGCAGGGCGATGTCGACGAGGACGAGCGCCCTGCAGCACTCGGGATCCAGCCGGGTGGCGAGCAGGGCGGCCATGCCGCCCATCGAAGCGCCGACCAGGACCGGGCGCCCGTCCTGGTCCGGACCGGCGCCGAGCGCTCGACAGGTGGCGAGCGTGTCGACCGCGATCGTGTCCACCGAGTAGTCGCCGGCAGGGTCCCACTCGCTCTCTCCGTGACCTCGCAGGTCCATCGTCACCGAGGTCCAGCCCGTGCGCTGCAGCTCGGCGGCGGAACGGTCCCAGGAGTGGCGCGTCTGGCCGCCACCGTGCAAGAGCAGGAGCGTGCCTCGCTCCGGACCGCTGGCCCGCCAGCGGTCCCCGGCCAGGCGCAGGCCAGAGGATTCGACCGTGAGGCGCTTGGGCCCCTCGGTTGTCGCCGCCCTTGCCATCGCCGCCTTCAGGCCCCCGGGCCGAACCGCGGCGGGCGGCGACCGAGCACGGCGGCCAGGCCCTCGCGAGCGTCACCGGCACCGCCGAGCGAGGCCACCGTGCGCGACTCGTCCGGGAGCGCCTCCTCGAAGGCACGGCCAAGGCTGTGCCAGAAGAGGCGCTTGGTTTCGGCCTGGGAGAGCGCCGGACCGGCGGCGAGCTGGCGTGCCACCTCCTCGCCGCGCTCCGCCAGCGCCTGATCGGTGGGCAGCAGCTCGGTGACGAGCCCGATCTCCAGTGCCTCCTGCGCTCCGACCAGCGGGTTGAGCAGGGCGAAGCGCAGCGCCTGGCGCAGGCCGACGATCTGGGTCAGAGCAACCGAGGCGCCGCCATCGGGCGCCATCCCAACCCGGGTGGCCCCCAGCATGAACTTCGCGCGCGGCCCGGCCAGAACGATGTCGGAGGCGCAGATCAAACCGGTCCCGCCGCCGCCGGTGGCCGCGCCCTGGACCAGGGTGACCACAGGCGCCCGCTGGTTGACGAAGCCGCCGACGACCGCCTCCTGCAGCGCCGTTACCTCGCGCAGGTGTCCTCCCAGCGCCTCGCCTTTCGCGGCGAACTCGGCGACGTCGCCGCCACCGCAGAAGTTCTTGCCCTCGCCGCTGAGCAGGACCACCCTTACCGAGTCGTCCCGCTGGATC
>JBFXEM010000062.1:0-8364 GCA_050180135.1 Solirubrobacterales bacterium
TCATCGCCTTCCTGACCCTTTCTGACGGTTTGACCGCTGCTGCTCCCCTTCAGTGTGAATTTCACTCACTGATAGGAACCTACGGTAAGTGAAACTATATGGAACCGTCACCCCGCTGTCAAGAACGGCGGCGAAAGGCGAGCCGCAGGCGGGCTCGCGCGGCGCTACCAGCCGCCGATCATGCCCCGGAGGACCCCGTAGGGCTCCTGCTCGGGGTTCTCGCTGCGGCCGCGCAGGAAGTCGAAGTCGCAGCCCTGGTCGGCCTGCATCACGTGCTCGAGGAACATCGCGCCATAGCCACGCCGGTACTTCGGCTCGGGCGGCTCGAACGCCGCCAGGCGAGCCTCGATCTCGGCCGCCTCGACCTCGAGGTCGAGGCGCCGGGCCGGCACGTCGAGGACGACCGTGTCACCGGTCCGCACCGCCGCCAGCGGGCCGGGCTTGACCCCCTCGGGGGAGACGTGGAGGACGACGGTGCCGAAAGCGGTCCCGCTCATCCGCGCGTCGGAGATGCGGACCATGTCGCGGACGCCGGCCGCGAGCAGCTTCTGCGGGATCGGCAGCGCCCCCCACTCCGGCATCCCCGGGGCGCCGACCGGTCCGGCGCCGCGCAGGATCAGCACCGAGTCGGCGCTGACCTCCAGGTCGGGGTCGTCGATGCGGGCGATCAGGTCGTCCATGCCCTCGAAGACGAGGGCGGGACCACGGTGGCTGAGCAACTCCGGGTCGGCGGCGCTGACCTTGATCACGGCGCCGCCGGGGGCGAGCGAGCCGCGGACCACGGCGAGCCCTTCGGCCGGCTTGACCGGATCGGCCAGGGTCGCGATCACGCTGCGGTCGCTGCTCGGGCTTACCCTGGCGAGGTTCTCGCCGACGCTGGCGCCGCTGACGGTCGGCGCGTCGAGCTCGAGCAGGGGCTCCAGCTCCTTCATCAGCGCCGGCACGCCGCCGGCGTGGAAGAGCTGCTCGACGAGGTGCTGGCCGGAGGGTCGCACGTCGGCCAGCAGCGGCGTGCGGCGGGAGAGCTGGTCGAAGCGGTCGAGATCGAGCTCGACCCCGCAGCGGCCGGCCAGGGCGAGCAGGTGGATCACCGCGTTGGTCGAGCCGCCGACCGCGAGCAGCACGGTGATCGCGTTGTCGAAGGCCTCGGCGGTGAGGATCGAGGAAGGCCGCACCCCGTCCTCGGCGAGGGCGACCGCGCGCCGCCCGACCTCGCCCGCGACCTGGTAGCGGCGGGCGTCGACGGCGGGGGCCGCGGCGGCGCCGGGCAGGGTCATCCCCAGCCCCTCGACGACCGCGGCCAGCGTCGAGGCCGTCCCCATCTCCGGACAGTGGCCGACCGAGGGGCCCGAGGCGGCCTCGAGCTCGTCGTATTCCTCGCGGGTCATGCGGCCGGCGCGAAGGTCGTCGGTGTACTCCCAGAGGTCGGTGCCGACGCCGATCTCCTTGCCGCGGAAGACCGCCGGCCGGGCCGGGCCACCGGTCAGCATGATCGCCGGCACGTCGGCGCTGGCGGCGCCCATCAGCTGGGCGGGGACGGTCTTGTCGCAGCCGGCGATCAGCACCACGCCGTCGAGTGGGTTGGCGCGGATCGACTCCTCCACGTCCATCGCCATCAGGTTGCGGTAGAGCATCGTCGTCGGCTTCATCAGCTGCTCGCCGAGCGACATCGTCGGGAACTCGAGTGGCAGCCCGCCTGCCTGCAGAATCCCGCGCTTGACCGAGTTGGCGAGGGCGCGGAAGTGGACGTTGCAGTTGATCAGCTCCGACCAGGAGTTGCAGATCCCGATCACCGGCCGCCCCTCGAAGTCGGCCGTCGCGAAGCCCTCGGCGCGCAGCGCCGTGCGGTGGACGAACGCCGGAACGTCGTCGCCCTCGAACCAGCGTGCGCTCTTGCGGGTCACCGCGGCTTCGACCCGCCCGTCCGAGCGGCACGCTTGGCGATCGGCCGCAGCGCCGGCTGGCGGGCGAGCGCGTAGCCGGCCTTCTTGCCGACCTTGCTCGACATCGCCCGGCCGACCAGGCCGCCGCCGTTCCTGCCGCGGGCCGGCGGCTTCGCCGCCGCGGCGGTGCCGAGGACGACCTGGGCTGCGTTGTGCCCGTTGGCCCCCATTACGCCGCCGCCGGGGTGGGTGCCGGCGCCGCAGAGGTAGTAGCCGGGAACCGGCGTCGCGTAGGAGCCGATCTCGGTCAGCGGCCGGCTGGCGAAGAGCTGGTCGAGCCCCATCGCGCCGTGGAAGATGTTGCCGGCCGTGATCGAGTAGTCGCGCTCGATGTCCACGGGGGTGATCACGTAGCGGTCGAGGATGTGCTCGCGCAGGTTGGGGGCGAAGACGAAGAGGTCCTCGAGCACCGAGTCGGCCCAGCGCTCCTTCTCGGCGTCCCAGTCGGTGCCGTCGAGCTCGTATGGCAGCTGCTGGACGCCGAGCGTCATCGTGTGCAGGCCCGGCTTGGCCAGCGTCGTGTCGGTGACCGACTGGATCACGGCCTCGATCACCCACTCGTCCGGGAATTTGCCGAGCCGCTGCGCCTCCCAGGCCTTCTCGTAGTTCTCGACCGAAGCACCGAGCATCTGGTGGCCGTGGTGCTGGGGGCCCGCGGCGGGGCTGTCGAAGGGCAGGTACTGCGGGAGCTCGTCGATCAGCAGGTGGATGCGGGCCATCGAGCCGCGCATGTCGATCCCCTCGACCGCGCTGCGGAACTCGGGGTCGAGCTCCTTCTCGTCGAGCAGGGTCAGCAGCGAGCGCTGCGGGTCGGCGTTGGAGACGACGGCGGCGGCGCGGTACTCCTCGCCGGCGGCGGTGCGCACTCCGACCGCGGCTCCGTCCTCGACGATCACCTTGTCAACCGGGGTCTGGAGCTTGATCTCGACCCCGTGCTCTTCGGCCGAGCTGGCGAGCGCCTTGGCGATCGAGCCCATGCCGCCGCGGGCGAAGCCGAACTGGCCGAAGGTGCCGTTGAACTCACCCCAAGCGTGGTGCCCGTAGACGTAGCTGGTGCCGGGGGTCGAAGGACCGCCCCATATAGAGACCATGCCGAAGAAGTTGAGAAAGCCTTTGAGGTGTTCGGACTCGAAGTAGCGATCGAGCAGGTCGCGGGTCGAGAGGAGGACGAATTCGTCGAACAGCTCGCTCTCGCCGGCCGCCTCGAAGGCGGCAAGCACCTCCGAGCGCTGCGGCGGCGAGCTCATCAGGAACGGCCGCATAATCTCGGCGAAGCGCTGCAGGCGCAGGCCGAAATCGAGGAAGCGGCGGGCGTCGGGCTTGCTGTAGCGCTCGACTTCGCGCAGGGTCCGGTCGAGCTCCTTCCACATCATGAAGTGGCTGCCGTCGCGGAAGAGGACGAAGCCCAGGGCGTCGCCCTGGTAGAGGTCGAGGCCGTGGCGCTCGAGCTCCAGCTCGGCGATGATCTCCGGCCGCAGCAGTCCGGCGACGAAGGCGCAGGAGGACCACTTCGCGCCGGGGATCAGTTCCTCGGTCGTGCAGGCGCCGCCGAGGACGTCACGGGACTCCAGCACCAGCACCCGCTTGCCACCGCGAGCGAGGTAGTTGGCCGCGACCAGCCCGTTGTGGCCGGCGCCGATGACGATCGCGTCGTAGCTGCCGCTCATCGATCGGCGGCGATCGGGGTCGCGAACAGGGTTCGGGCGCCGTCGCCGTCGACCAGTTGCCCCCACCGCTCGATCACCGGCGCGAAGGCGTCGTTGCCATCGCGCACGCGCTCCCACTCAGACCAGGAGCGGACCGTCATCACCTCGACGATGTCGAAGGCGGGAGCACCGGGGCCCCGACGCCGAACCGCGTAGGCGTCGAAGCCCTCGACCACGTCCTGGGCGAGGCAGGTCGGGCGGTCGAGCTCGTTGAGGAACTGTTCGAACTCGCCGATCGTCGCACCCTGCTTCAGCGGCAGCAGGTTGACCGCGCAGATGCGCTCCTCCCCGCCCGCCGCCATCAGTCGGTCCCCAGGTTGACCATCACGTGCTTCAGTTCGGTGTACTCCTCGAGCGAGTAGACCGACATGTCGTTGCCGTTGCCCGACTGTTTGAAGCCGCCATGGGGCATCTCCGGGACGACCGGCAGGTGGTCGTTGACCCAGACCGTGCCGAACTGGAGCTTGCGGGCGAGGTCGAGGGCGCGGGCCACGTCGGTGGTGAAGATCGACGAGGCGAGGCCGTACTCGACGTCGTTGGCCCAGGCGAGGACGTCGTCGTTGCGGTCGAAGCTGGTGATCGAGATGACCGGGCCGAAGACCTCTTTCTGGACGATCTCGTCCTGCTGCTCGGCCCCGACCACCACGGTCGGGGCGACGAAGAAGCCCTCGGCGTTGTCGCCCTCGCCGCCGTGCCGGAGGTCGATGTGGCCGGTCGCCTTGGCGCGTTCGAGGAAGCCGTTGACGCGATCGCGCTGGACCGGCGAGATCACCGGACCCATCTCGCTCGCCTCGTCGGCCGGGCCGCCGACCTTCAGCGCCTCGACCGCGGGGACGAGCGCGCTGAGCAGGTCGTCGTGGATCTCCTTGGCGGCGTAGACGCGGGAGGCCGCCATGCAGTCCTGACCGGAGTTGCAGAAGCCGCCCTCCATCAGCTTTTCCACGACCAGCTCCATGTTGGCGTCGGGGAGGATGATCACCGGCGCCTTGCCGCCGAGCTCGAGGTGGACCCGCTTGAGGTTGGTTTCGGCGGCGGCCTTGAGGATCTCGCGGCCGGTCGCGACGTCGCCGGTCAGCGAGGACATGCGGACCTTGGGGTGGCGGACGAGGCCGACGCCGACCGGGTCGCCGTCGCCGGTGACGATGTTGAGGACGCCCTTGGGGAAGAGGTCGCCGGCCAGCTCGGCGAGGCGGATCGCGGTCAGCGGGGTGTGCTCGGAGGGCTTGAGGACCAGCGTGTTGCCCGTCATCAGCGCCGGGCAGATCTTCCAGATCGCCATCAACAGGGGGTAGTTCCAGGGGGCGACCGAGCCGACGACGCCGAGCGGGTCGCGCCGGATCATGCTCGTGTGGCCCGGCATGTACTCACCGGCCGCGCGGCCCTCGAGGACACGGGCGGCGCCGGCGAAGAAGCGCAGGTGATCGACGATCATCTCCATCTCCTCGCGCGCCAGGCCGATCGGCTTGCCGACGTTGACCGCCTCCAACGCGGCGAACTCCTCTTCGGCTGCCTCGAGACGGTCGGCCAGCTTCAGCAGGGCCTTGGCGCGTTCGCCCGGGGTGGTCAGCGACCAGGCCGGAAAGGCGGCCTCGGCCGCGGCGACCGCGGCGTCGACGTCGGCGGCGCTGCCGGCCGGCACCTCGGCGATCTGCTCCCCGGTCGCCGGGGCGAGGACCGCCGCGGTCTTCCCGTCGAGGGCGGGGCGACTCTCCCCGTCGATGAACATCTGAACCTGTTTGACCGCGGTAGTCGACACGTCTCATCTCCTAAGTGAGATTTCAATGAATGAAAGGCACTGCCAATAGATGAGATCGTACCAGCACTTTCCCGGGGGTCAAGTCGGAGCGGCGATTACTCCTGTGAGCGGCGATCAGAGGGCAACTGGCTGCTCCAGGCCGAGCCGGGCGCGCAGGCTGGCGGCGGCGTCGCGAACCGCTCCGCCGACCGTCTCGTAGTCGGTCTCGTCGACCCGGAAGGCAACGAAGCTGATGCTGATCGCGAACAGCGGCGCGCCCTCGGGGCTGGCGATCGCGGCGGCGAAGCAGGTCAGATCCTCCTCGGACTCCTGCAGGTCGACCGCGTAGCCGCGCTCCCGCACCTTGGCGAGGTCGGCGTCGATCTGCGCCTGGGTGGTCAGGGTGTTCTTGCGCAGCTTCGGCGTCCCGACCCGCGCCAGCAGCGCGTGCCGTTCGTCCTCGGGCATCAGCGCCAGCATCGCCTTGCCGAGGGCGGACGCGTGCCAGGGATCGCGCTGCCCGATCTCGGTCACCTTCTTCAGCGAGCGGGTTCCTTCCAGCGCCTCGACGATGACCAAACGGTCGCCCTCGCGCACGGCCAGGTTGACCGTCTCGTTGAACTGGTCGAGCAGTTCCTCCATGACCGGGAGCGCGGCCTGGCGGGGAACGCGGTTGGCGACCGCGACCTGTCCGAGCCGGAACAGCTCCCAGCCGAGCCGGTACCGGCCCGCCTCGGTCCGTTCGACGAACCCGTGGCTGACCAGGCTCGAGAGGTAGCGCAGCGCCGTCGCCTCGCTGAGCCCGACCCGGCGGGCGATTTCGACGAGGTTGAAGGTCTCCTTGGAATCGAAGGCCTGCAGTACCCGCACGGTTCGGTCCACCCCCTCGAGAGTCGCCGGTTTCCGATTCGCGCTGGCCTCGGCAGTCATAAAGCCCGTCCCCTCCTATCGTTCAGCAGGCAAAAACAATTGTTGCTCACCAGAAGCTCCATCATCCATGAATCGACCCAGCCGTGTCGGAAAATGTCAGAGAGCCTGCGGTATATTTCACTGACCAGCCTAAGCTTTCAGCAAATGAAAGGAAGTTGACGTGCCGACCACCGAGAACGTCGCCATCGACAGCACCGCATCGCTCTTCGTCGAAACCGCGGGCCAGGGTCCGCCGATGGTGATGGTGGGTGGGCTCGGAGACGATCACACCGCCTACGCGCCCCTGATCGAGGGGGTGGCGGACCGGTTCACCTGCATCGCATACGACAACCGCGGCAGCGGCGACAGCTCGGCCCTGCCCGAGGGCTCCGACATCGGCACGCTGGCCGAGGACGGTCACCGCCTGCTCGAGCGGCTCGGCCTCACGCAGGTCGTCGGCATCGGTTGCTCGATGGGCGGCACGGTGGTCCAGGAGTGGGCGCTGCGCTACCCCGACGACTTCTCCAGGCTGGTCCTGATGAGCACCTTCGCCCGCCCCCGACGGCACATGCAGGCCCTGCTCAACCACTGGGAAACGCTCTACGAGGCAGGCGAGACCAAGCTCCTGGTCGAAAGCCTCGCCCTGCTCTCTTTCTCCCCCGGCTTCTGGGACCTCGCGCCCGGCGTCACCGAGGAAGTGCTGGCGATCGACGAGCTCGCGCCCGGCTTCCTCACCCAGCTGCGCGCTTGCGCGACCCACGATACGGTCGATCGACTCGGCGAGATCCGGCATCCGGCGCTGGTGATCGGGGGCAGCGAGGACCTGCTGATCTCGGCCGCCAACTCCGAAGAGCTGGCCGAGCTTCTCCCCGACGCGACCCTGCAGATCGTCCCCACCGGCCACGTCCCATTCTGGGAGGCACCCGAGGAGACGGCGGCGGCGGTCATCGCCTTCTGCGACTAGGCCGCTGCATCCGGCCCGGCAACGAGCCCCGCGTCGAACAGTCTGCCGATCTCGCCCGCGCCCAGGCCCAGGACCTCGGCCAGCACCTGCTCGGTGTGCTCGCCCAGCAGCGGCGCCCGCTGGACCGGCGCTCGCTCGATCGCCGAGAAGTCCAGGGGCGTGCCCGGCATCAGGTAGGTGCCGACGCCAGGCTGCTCGACCGCTTCGAACATCGGGTTGGCGGCGCTGGCGCGCGGGTCCTCCTCGACCAGCTGGCGGAAGGTCTGGTAGGGGCCCCAGGAAACGCCGGTGCCGGCGAAGGTCTCGCGCACATCGTTGAGGTCGCGGGCGGCGAACCAGGGCCGCAGCAGGGCGGCGATCAGGTCGCGCGCTTCGAAGCGGCCCGTCTCGGTGTCGAGGTCGTGGCCCGTGGCCTGCTCGATGCTGGCGCAGGCCTCGCCGATCGCGGTCACGTCGCGCAGCGCCGCCCACTGGCGCGCGGTCAGGGCGACGACCATCAGGCGCCGGCCCTCGCGGGTCTCGAAGTCGTGGCCGAAGGCCCCGTATAGGTAATTGCCGTCCTTGGGCTGATCGCGGGCGGCGAGCGTGACCTCGGCGATGCGGCCGAGGTTGCCGACCATCGCGAAGGCGACGTCGGAGAGCGAGAGGCCGATCTGCTGCCCCTCACCGCTGCGGCCGCGGTAGCGCTCGGCGGCCAACAGCCCGACCGCGGCCAGTGTGCCCATCGCCACGTCCCAGGCCGGCAGCACGCTGTTCAGCGGCTCGGAGAGGTTGCGGGGGCCGGTCGCCCAGGGAAAGCCGGTGGCCGGGTTGACGGTGTAGTCGACCTCGCTGGTGCCGTCGGGGTTGCCGGTCAGGGCGACCATGATCAGGTCGGAGCGGCGCTTGCAGAGCTCCTCGTAATCGAGCCAGCCGCGGGCCGGGAAGTTGGTCAAGAAGAGGCCCGCCTCGGGCCCTGGGGCGGCGATCAGCGCCGTTGCCAGCTCGCGTCCCTCGGGGCTGCGGAGGTCGAGGGCGATCGAGCGCTTGCCCTTGTTGAGGCCGGCCCAAAAAAGGCTCTGACCACCCTCGGCCAGCGGCCAGCGGCCGTGGTCGAGGCCACCGCCG
>JBFXEM010000063.1:0-8293 GCA_050180135.1 Solirubrobacterales bacterium
ATCGCCGCGATGACCCTCGCCCGCGAGGCACAGCGCCGCGCCCGCGCCCTGCTCGCCGCCAACCGCGCCTGCCTCGACGCCGTCGCCGCGGCCGCGCTGGAGCGCGAGACCATGAGCCGCGAGGAACTCGACGAGATCTTCGCCGCCCACGAGCTGCACGCGCTCGCCGAGCCCCGCGGCGGCGCCGCGATGGTGGCGATGACTCGCCCGCAGCAGAGCGCCGCCGAGTAGCGCCACCGAGCCCTCCAAGCGGCCCCGCGCGCCCCGCCGAGCGGCCCCGCGCGCCCCGCCGTTCCCATCCCGTGGTTCCTTACGGACCCAGGAGGGCCGTAAGGAACCACGGGATGGGATGAGGGTGCTCCCGGCCTAAATCAGACCGAGCCGGGCGGCCTGCGCGACCGCCGCGGCGCGCGAGGGCAGGCGCAGCTTGGTGCGGATGTTGGCGACGTGGCGGTGCACGGTATGGGGACTGAGGACGAGCCGGTCGGCGATCTCGCGGTCGCTGAGACCGAGCGCGACAAGGCGCAGGACCTCGAGCTCGCGGGCCGAGAGGTCGGTGTCCTCGGCGGCGTCGGGCTGGGTGGCGCCCGCGACCGGTTCGGGGTCGGGCTCGACCTCGATCTCGCCGGGCCCGATGCCGAGGCCGGTCAGCGCCGCCCGCAGCGCTTCGCCGTGGCGGCCGAGCCAAGGAAAGTGGTCGGAGCCCTCGAGGGCGATGAAGGTGGCGCCGGGGATCCGTCCGGCCAGGTCCTGCCCGAGCCGGTAGGGGATCGCCCGGTCGCCGCGGCGGTGGAGGACGAGGACGGGCGCCGCGATCCCACCGAGGCGCTCGCCGACGTCGAAGGCGTAGACGCATTCCAGCGCCTGCGCCGCCTGCTCGGCAGCGGCCGACTCGCGCTGGAACTCGACGAAGGCCTGGCGGGCGGCCCCGGAGGCTTCCGGCATGAAGACGTCGGCGAGCACACGGGAGCCAATGCCCCAATGGCTGCGGACGACGCCGAGAATCGACTCGCGGGCGGCCTCGTCGGCGATCTCGGCGCCGCTGGCGTAGCTGCCGTAGGCGACCATTCGCCGCACCCGCCGCGGGTTGGCCGCCGCGTAGGCGGTCGTGATCGGGCCGCCGGAGGAGGCGGCGAAGAGGTCGACCGACTCGGCGCCGAGCGCGTCGATCACCCCGGCCAGGACCGCGACCTGCGCGTCGAGGTCGGGAGCCGGCGGTTGCCCACGGTCGGAGAGACCCGTACCGGGAACGTCGTAGCGGACCACGGTGCGGTGGCGGCCGAGCATTTCGACGAAGGCGCGAAAGGCGGGGTCGCGCCAGTTCAACTCGATGTGGCTCATCCACCAGCCGCCGAAGACGAGTGGCGGCCCCTGCCCCACCGTGGCCCAGGCGACCCGGCGACCGTCGACCGTCGTGAACTGGATCGACTGCTCGCTCATCGGCGTCCAGGCTACCGGCGGATGGCCGCTTCCGGCCAGGGCGAAGTTGGCCGATCCAGGCGAAGTCATGGCGCCGCCGCGCTGCTCGAATGGGACCACAACCCAGAAAGGAAACTGAGATGCCCACCTCCGCCACGCCGAACCCCGAGGTCGCCAACAGCCGCTTCAGCGCCGCAATCTACGAGCCGCTCCTCTGGCTCGGGGAGAAGCGCGGGATGGCCGAGCGCCGGCGGCGACTGCTGGCCGGCGCCGACGGCCGCGTGCTGGAGATCGGCGCCGGCACCGGCCTCAACCTCGCCCACTACCCGGCCCGGATCGAGCAGCTGGTCCTGGCCGAGCCGGCCACCGCGATGGCCGCCAAGATCGACGTCTCCCGCTTCGCCGGCCGCGCACCGGTCAGCGTCGTCAACGCCGCGGCCGAAAACCTGCCCTTCGAGGACAACTCCTTCGATACGGTCGTCTCGACGATGGTTCTCTGCACGGTCACCGACCCCCAGCGCGCCCTCGACGAGATCGTGCGGGTGCTGCGCCCCGAGGGCGGCCTGCTCTTCTGCGAGCACGTCGAGGCCGACTCGCGCCTGCTGCGCAGCACCCAGCACCTGCTGGCGGCGCCGTGGGCGGCCTTCGCCGAGGGCTGCCGCTGCAACCGCCGCACCCTGGAGGCGATCGGCCTGCGGATGAAGGTGGCCTCGGTCAGCCGCGAACGCTGGCGCGGCATGGTGCCCGTGGTGCGGCCGCTGGTGCGTGGGCGGGCGGTGGTCGCGTGACCGCGACGATGAGCGTCGCGGCTCGCTTCAACGGCCCGCGCGAGAGCGGCAACGGCGGCTACACCTCGGGGCTGCTCGCCGCCGAGGTCGAGGGCACCGCCGCGGTCTCGCTGCGCAGCCCGGTGCCGCTCGACACGCCGCTGGCGCTGGTCCACGAGGACGGGCGGGTACGCGCCTTCGACGGCGAGACCCTGGTTGCCGAGGCGGAGCCGGTGGCCCCGCTCGCGCTCGAGGTCCCGGCGCCGGTCTCCGTGGAGGAGGCGCGGCAGGCCTCCGCGACCTACCGGCACCCGCGCGAGAGCCCCTTCGCCACCTGCTTCGTCTGCGGCCCGGCCCGCGAGGACAGCTTCGGCGTCTTCGCCGGCGCGGTCGCCGGTCGCGACCTCGTCGCCACGCCCTGGACGCCGCCGCCGTGGAGCGCCGGCGAGGACGGCGCCGTGCGACCCGAGTTCGTCTGGGCCGCGCTCGACTGCCCGACCTTCTTCGCCGCCTACGGCGGCGAGATGCGGCTCGCCTTCATGGTCCGCGACTGCGTCGAGCTGCGGGGGCCGGTGCGGGCCGGGGTCGAGCACGTCGTGATCGCCTGGCCGCTGACCAGCGGAGAGCGCAAGCGCTCCGCCGGCGCCGCCGTCCTCGACTGCGGCGGCGCGCTGCTGGCCGTGGGCGAGGTGCTGCTGGTCGAGCCGCGCGCCGCGTAGCGCTCCCCGAGCCCGATTGCGGTCCGCAGGGCTGGGGTAGTGTCCCGGCGATGGCGGCGCGCAGACACACCCGGCCCCTCCTCGCCGCGCTGCTGGCGTTGGCGGCGCTGTTGCTGCTGGCACCCGCCGGCGCCGCCGCGGTCGAACGGACCGTCTCGGTGACCGCCAAGGCGACCCTGGAGGTACCCAACGACAGCGCCGCCGTGGGCTTCGGAGCGAGCGTCGAACGGCGCACCAAGGGAGCGGCGTTGCGGGCGGTCTCGGCGCGACTGCGGAGCATCATCGCCGCCGCCCAGGCGATCCCCGGGGTCGAGGAGGGCGACGTCAAGACCGGCCGCGTCTCGGTTCGCCGCGGCTTCCGCGGGGAGCGCCGCGTCTACCGCGCCAGCGAGGGCATCACCGTGACGCTGCACCAGCCCGACCGGGCCGGCGAGCTGATCGCCGCCGCGATCGGGGCCGGCGCCAGCGGCGTCAGCGGCCCCCGCTTCTTCGTCGGCGACACCGAAGCCGCCTACTCGCGCGCGCTCGCGGCCGCCTTCGACAAGGCGAAGGCCAAGGCGACGACGCTGGCGACCCAGGCCGGCGCCGCGCTCGGGCCGGCGCTCAGCATCGAGGAGGGCGGGCAGGCGGAAATCCTCCCCGATTCCGCCGCGAAGGGCGTCGGCGGCGAGGAAGCCTGCGGGGTCAGCGCCGGCCCGGTCAAGCGCTGCGCCGCCCCCGCCCCGCCGACCAAGCCCGGCACCTCGACGGTGACCGCGACCGTCGGCGTCGTCTTCGCCCTCCAGTGAGAGTCGGCTCTTGATCTGGGTCGAAGTCTTCCTGGTCCTGCTGGTCAGCCATCTCGTCGGCGACTTCCTCCTGCAGACCGACTGGCAGGCCGCCAACAAGTACGGCGGCCTCGGCCCCGACCCGGTCCGCCGCCGCGCCCTGCTCTCCCACATAACCACCTACATGCTGGCCTTCGTGCCGGCGCTGATCTGGATCGCCTCCGAAGCCGGCATCGGCCGCGCCATCCTCGCCGTGCTGATCATCGGCATCCCGCACTGGGTCCAGGACGACGGCCGCCTGCTGGACCTCTACATAAACGTGGTCAAGGGCCTCTCGCAGACCTCAGCCGGACTGCGGGTCGCCGTCGACCAGTCCTTCCACGCCGTGATGCTGTTCCTCGCTGCCCTGATTCTGGCCGGCTAGCGGGTTCATCGGCCCGCGCAGGGTCCAGACCTTGATCTGGTGGGCGCGGCCGCGCACGTCGCGATCGCCGATCAGCTCCAGATCACCGGGGTCGACCTCGAGCGCCAGCCGCGTCGACTCGGCGATGAAGAGCTGGTGGCCGGAGCCTTTGGTCATCCCCTCCAGCCGCGCCGCCGTGTTGGTGGTGTCGCCGATCGCCGTGTACTCGATCCGCCGTTTGGAGCCGACCTGGCCCGACATCACGGTGCCGCTGTTGAGCCCGATCCCCATCGCGAAACCGTCGCCGAAGCCTTCGCGCGCCATCCACTCGTTGAAGCGCGGCAGCCGCAGGTTAAGCATCTCGCGCGCCGCCGCGATCGCCCGGTCGGCGTGGTTCTCCTGCCCGATCGGCGCCCCGAACACGGCCATTATCCCGTCCCCCATGTAGGCGACGAGGGTGCCGCCGTGGTCCATGATCGCGTCGCTCATCTCCTCCAGGTAGTGGTTGAGGACGTTGATCACGTCTTCGGGGCGCATCGACTCCGAGAAGGTCGTGAACCCGCGCAGGTCGCTGAACAGCACCGTGCACTCTTTGCGCACGCCGCCGAAGCGGAGGTCGCCGTCGCCGCGCTCGAGCACGTCGGCGACGACCGCCTCGGGGACGAAGCGGGCGAAGGTGTCCCGCACCCGCTGGCGCTCGAAGGCGTTCAGCACGTAGTTGACCGCGAGCGCGCCCGCCGCCGCGAGGATCAGCGCGAACAGCGGGTAGACGACCGGCAGCACGGTGCCGGCGTTGAAAGCGAGCTGGGTCAGCCCCGCGTAGGCGATCCCCAGCGCGACCGCGCTCAGCAGCGCGGTCAGCGGCTTCAGCCGCAGCGTCACCGCCGCCGGGCTCGCCGCCATCAGCAGGATCAGCAGCAGGTCGACGACGATGCCCGAGGAGGAGAGCGGGAACTCGTTCTCGGCGGTCCAGACCGCGTTCGCCTGGACTTCCGGGCCGGACATCAGCTCGTCACCGGAGGTCGAGGTCGCGTGCACGTCCTGCAGGGAGGGCGCGACGGCGCCGACGATCACGGTCTTGCCGCGGAAGACCGAGTCGGGCACCTTGCCTTCGAGCACCCGCGAGTAGGAGACGTTGCGGATCGTCCCCGGCGGCCCCCGATAGTCGATCCAGGCCTCGTCGCCGGCTTCGAACTCGCTCGGCTCGATCGTCTCCCCGCTGGCGGCTTCGGCGGTGGCGACGGCGAAGGTGACGAGGCCGTCGACCGAGTAGTGCATCTTGCGGATCGTGCCGCCGGGGTCGAGCTCGTAGTTGCCGTTGGCGGCCCGGGCGTCGAATTCGGCCAGCACTTCGTCGCCGCCGAGCACGGCGGTGCGGCCGCCCCGTTCCACCTCGGTGGTCGAGAGCACGACCCCGCCGGCGCGCCCGACCGCTTCGATCAGCGCGTTGTCGTCGCGCAGCGTCGTCGGCTCGGTGAACTGGATGTCGATCGCGATCACCTTCGCCCCCGCCGCGGCGAGGCGGTCGATCACCCGGGCGTGGAGACGGCGCGGGAACGGCCACTGCACCCCGAGGTCGTTGAAGGTGACGTCGTCGACACCGACGACGACGACGTCGTCGGGCTGGGCCTGGGTGCCGCGAACCGAGAACCGCGCGTCGACGCTCTGCAGCTCCAGCGCCCGCATCAGGTTGGTCTCGTAGGCGACGATCGCCAGCGCCGCCGCCCCGAGGGCGACCAGCAGCATCGCCAGTTCACGCCGGCGCCGCGGCGAGTGCGGTGCGCTCAACCTTCCTTCTTCGCCAGGTAGCTCTTGCCGGCGGGCAGCGAGAAATTGGTGCCGGCGGCGAAATCACGGATGCTGACCACGCCCTTCTTGGTCTTGAAGAAGGTGCCGCCGCAGCGGTCTTCGGTCAGCCAGACCGTGCCACGCACAGTCGCCGAGCCGTAGCTGCCTTCGGTCCGGAACTTGCCCTTGCCGCTGCCCCAGAGCCGGCGCCCCGCCCTGCCGGAGGCGGTCGCGCCCGAGCTGCGCGCCGAGCCCTTGCAGGAGTTGAAGTTGCCCCCCTGCAGCTTCAGCACGACGAGGCCGCTGCCGTCTTTCTGCGCGACCAGGAACTTGCCGCCGTAGAAAACCGCGGTCTGCGTTTCGCCGGCCTTGTTGACCGAGGTCAGCGTCACCTTGCCGTTGGTCGCGTCGATCACCGACCCGACCGGGATCAGCTGGCCCTCCTTCAGTTTCGTCTGCTTTTTCTGGCCGGGAACCTTGATGTAGATGGTGCCGCTCTTCGGTTCGGCCGCCAGCGTCTCGCCGTTCTCGGGGACCAGGGCTTTCTGCGTGGTGACGCTCGGGATGGGCGGCGGCGGCGCCAGATCGGGAGGTGCGGCCTTGGAGAAGCATTTGGAGAACTCCGAGGTCGAGTAGCCCCCCTCGCCGAGGTTCGCGCTGGCCGTAGCGGTGATCACTTCCTGTCCGGGGGGTGCCGCGAACAGGTCGGCCGCGGTCGATTTCCCGATCCCGCTCGCGTCGGTGGTGACGCTTTCAAAGCCAATCCAGGAGCGGCCCTCTCCGAAGCCGCTCGGGTCGCAGGCCGAGTTGGCGTAGAGGTCGACGTCGTACTGGGTTTCGGGTTCGCCGACCACGGTGAAGGTGATCGAGGCCGACGGCGTTAGCGTGGCCGCTTCGATCGTCGGCGGGCTCGGCGCGTCCCCGGCCAGGATCTCGATCCCCGCGCCCGAGTTGTCGAAAATCGAGTTTTCGAAGATGGCGACAATCGAGCCCCCGTCTTCTACGAGGACGCCGGGTCCTTCGTTGAAGGCGATCGTGTTGGCGGGGCCTCCCCCTGGGTCCGCCGCGGCCCTCCCCGATCCCGACGCCGCCGTGAATTCAATTCCGGGACCTTCGTTCGGCAACGGCCCTTTCCCGCTCGGGTCGGTCCCGATCAGGTTGCCGAACGCGGCGGAGGCAAAGCCTTCGTCGATGATCCCCGGCCCGTCGTTGCCGGAGATCAGGTTGGCGCACCCGGGACCGCCGACCTTCGTTCCGGTGGTGTTGTCACCGATCAGCACCCCGGCCCCGTTCGCGGCCGCGGCGCCGCTCGGGTCCACCCCGAGGTAGTTGCCGCAAGCCCAGCTGGATCCGCCCAGTTCGAAGTTGACCGCCGGCCCCGGCACACCGGTAATCGAGAGCCCGCGGATCTCCGTGTCTCCCGCGCGCACGACTAGGCCGTACTCGGGCACGGCCTGGCTGGCATCGATCTCGATCACCGGAGCATCGACGTAGTTGGTCGCGGTCGTCCCGTCGATCAGCAGCGGGTCGACGATCTCCGGCAAGCCGCTTGCCAACTCGATCGGACCTTCGGTGATCAGTTCGAAGTTGACCGTGTCTTTTTCCTCAGCGTTCTCGTTGGCCCGGTTGATCGCGTCACGCAGCGAACAGAACGTCGAGAGGTTCACGCAACCTTCGAATTCTTCGACGTCTGCGAGCGTGCTCACTTTGAAGGTTTCCGCCCCGGCAAGGCACGGCAGCGCCAGCAAGGATGCGAGTACGACTGCGATCGTCGAGGCGAGCGGCTTCAAAAGATCGGGCACCTTAACCGAACATCCGTCCAGCGCCAAAGAGCGTTTATCGTGCCGCCCTTGACGGGCACGCTCGCACACCAGCTGAGGATCGGCATCCGTGCCCTGATGATCGAGACCGAGAACCGCGACCTCGGCCTGCTCGGGGTGGCGCGGATCGGGACCTCGTTCGCCAGCTGGAGCTTCGCAATCGCCCTCGGCGTCTACGGGTTCGAGGCCCACGGGGTGGTCGGGGTCGGGATCGTCGCCCTGGTGCGGCTCTTGCCCGGGGCGATCGCCTCCCCGTTCATGGGCCTGCTCGCCGACCGCCACCCGCGCCGCGACGTGCTCGTCCTCGCCAGCCTGGCGATGGCCGTCGTCCTCGCCGGCGCCGCCTTCGCCGCCGGCCAGGACGCCTCCACCGACGTCGTCTTCGTCTTCCCCGCCCTGTTCGCGATCGCCCTCGCCGCCTACGTGCCGGCCGAGGCGGCGCTGTTCCCGGTCCTCGCCCGCACCCCGCAGGAGCTCTCGGCCAGCAACGTCAACCACGCGGCGATGGAAAACGCCGGCTTCATCGTCGCCGCGATCGCCAGCGGCCTGCTGCTGACCGCGACCTCGCCCGGGACCGTGTTCGCGGTCGCCGCCGCGGTCGCCGCGGTGG
>JBFXEM010000064.1:0-8288 GCA_050180135.1 Solirubrobacterales bacterium
TAGGCCGTTGCGCCCCATCGCGAACATGTATCTGGACAGCGCGTTGTGGAAGGCGAGGATCGCGGCAAAGACGCTGGTCAGGACCAGCCAGTTCATCACGTCGGCCACACCGCTTCCCACGTAGCGACCGGTGAGATCGAAGACGAACGTGCCGGCGTTTTCGCCGGCCACCGCGACCACTTGGTCGTTCCCGTAACCAAGGCCGAGGGCCCAGAAGGTGAGCACGTAGAAGGCCGTGATCGCGATCACGGCCACATAGGTGGACACGGGGATCGTCCTGTGGCGATCCTTCGCCTCCTCGCCATAGAGCGTCGTCGCCTCGAATCCGACGAACGAGGCGAACGCAAACAGCATCACGACACCGGCTGACCCGGCGAAGATGTTCGAGGGCTTGAAGGCTTCGAGGTTGAGACCGGATTCTCCGCCACTGAAGAGAATGCCGGCGTCGGTGACGAGGACGAAGATCACCTCGGCGAGGAGCAGCACGCCGAGCACCTTCGCGCTGAGGTCGACGTCGCGGTAGCCGAGGATTCCGGCCACGGCGAGCGCGAGTAAAGACCACACCCACCACTCCAGGTGGATATCAAGTTTTTCCGCGAACAGCGGTTCCGCCAGGAACCCGAAGAACCCGTACACACCCAGCAGGAACCCGTTGTAGGAGAGGATCGCCAGGAAGGCGGCCGCCGCTCCGGGCCTCGGTCCGAAGGCCCGCGCAACATAGACGGCAAATCCGCCCGGCCCGGAGATGAACCTGCTCATCGTCGCGTAGCCGACCGAGAACAGAAGCAGAACTATTCCGGCCAGGAGATAGGCGCCCGCGGCTCCGATGTTTTCTCCAAGACCGAACGCTATCCCGGGCACCCCGACGACCACCGTCAACGGCGCGGCTGCGGCGATGACGAAAAAGATGATGCCCGGAACTCCAATCGCATCGTGACGCAAGTGCCCTTGGGCACTGTTCCCCTCGGTTGACACGATCCACCCTCCTGGTAACTAAAGTTGTCCTTATCTCCTTTAAGCTATCCGCACCGTAGGCCGGTGTCAAGAGGAGAACGGCTGAGCGGTTTAGCCGGCGTCGCCGACGGAGGCGATCTTCGCCTCCAGCTCGGCCATCACCCCGGGGTCGCGCAGGGTGGTGACGTCCCCCAGCGCCCGGCCCTCGGCGATGTCGCGCAGCAGGCGGCGCATGATCTTGCCCGAGCGGGTCTTCGGCAGCTCCTCGGCCCAGACGATCCGCTTGGGGCGAGCGAATTTGCCGATCCGCTCGGCCACTTCGGCGCGGATCCCGGCCTCCAGGTCCTCGTTGGGCTCAGAGCCGCCGCGGACGGTGACGAAGGCGCAGATCGCCTGGCCGGTGTCCTCGTCGGACTGGCCGATCACCGCCGCCTCGGCGACGTCGGGGTGGGCGACGATCGCCGACTCGACCTCGGCGGTGGAGAGGCGGTGGCCGGAGACGTTGACGACGTCGTCGATTCTTCCGATCACCCAGAAATAGCCGTCGGAGTCGCGGCGAGCGGCGTCGCCGACCAGGTAGCGCTCCTTGCCAAAGCGGGAGAAGTAGGTCTCCAGGAAGCGCTCGTCCTCGCGGTAGAGGCCGCGCAGCATCGAGGGCCAGGGCGACTCCAAGACCAGCAGCCCCTGGCCTTCTTGCACCGGCTCGCCGTCGGACTCGCCGACGACCTGCGCCTCGACGCCCGGGAAGGGCGTCGTCGCCGAGCCCGGCTTGGTGGCGGTGATCCCCGGCAGCGGGCTGATCATGATCGCGCCGGTCTCCGTCTGCCACCAGGTATCGACGATCGGGCAGCGCTCGGCGCCGATCACCTTGTGGTACCAAAGCCAGGCCTTGGGGTTGATCGGCTCGCCGACCGAGCCGAGCAGGCGCAGCGAGGAGAGGTCGTATTCGGCCGGGATCTGCGCGCCCCACTTGATGAAGGTGCGGATCGCGGTCGGGGCGGCGTAGAGGATCGTCGCCTTGGTCTCCTGCACGGTCTCCCACCAGATTCCCTTGTGGGGGTAGTCGGGGGCTCCCTCCCACATCACCGAGGTGGCGCCGTTGGCCAGGGGGCCGTAGACGATGTAGGAGTGGCCGGTGATCCAGCCGACGTCGGCGGCGCACCAGTAGACGTCTGACTCCGGCTTTAGGTCGAAGACGTAGCGGTGCGTCGCGGTTACCCCGGTCAGGTAGCCGCCGGTGGTGTGGAGGATGCCCTTGGGCTTGGCGGTGGAACCGGAGGTGTAGAGGATGAAGAGCGGGTGCTCGGCGTCCATTGGCTCGGCCGGACACTCGGGGTCGGCGGCGGCGCAGATCTCGTGGTAGAAGACGTCGCGGCCCTCGGTCATCGGGCACTCGATGCCGGTGTGGGCGACGACGACGATCCGCTCCAGGCTCTCGAGGTCGCCGAGGTGCTCGTCGACGGCGGGCTTGATCGCCGCGGTCTTGCCCTTGCGGCGGGCGCCGTCGACGGTGATCAGGCACTTGGCCTCGCTGAACTCCATCCGCTCTGCCACCGACTCGGCGGAGAAGCCGCCGAAGACGACGTTGTGGGGGGCGCCGATGCGAGCGCAGGCGAGCATCGCCACGACCACCTCGGGGATCATCGGCAGGTAGATCCCGACGATGTCGCCCTTCTGGACGCCCTGGTCTTTGAGCGCGTTGGCAAAGCGCTGGACCTCCGCGTGCAGCTCGGCGTAGGTGACGTCGCGCTCCTCGCCCTCCTCCCCGCGCCAGTGGTAGGCGACGCGCTCGCCGTTGCCGGCGGCGACATGGCGGTCGAGACAGTTGTGGGAGGCGTTCAGCTTGCCGTCGGCAAACCAGGTGTAGAAGGGGGGGTTGGAGTCGTCGAGGCCCTGCGTGGGCGCGGTCTCCCAGTCGAGCAGCTCCCTTGCCTGGGCGCTCCACCAGGCCTCGAGGTCGGCGGCGGCTTCGGCGTAGATCGCGGGGTCGCTCCACAGCGCCCGCTGGCGGAAGGCGGCAGGGGGCTCGAAGCGCTCGACCTCGAGAAGCTGCTCATTCAAGGCCGGGGTACTCATCCGACCGGGTCAGGCGACCTGTCCGGGGGTGACGTAGGCGGCGGAGATACCCCCGTCGACGAGGAAGGCGCTCGCGGTCACGAAGCTGGCCTCCTCGCTGGCCAGAAAAAGTGCCGCCCTGGCGATCTCCTCGGGCTCGCCGAAGCGGCCCATCGGGATGTGGACAAGTCGCTTCGCGGCCTGATCCGGATCGGTCGCGAACAGCTCGTCCAGCAGCGGCGTCCGGATCGGGCCGGGACAGATCGCATTGACTCGGACGCCACGATCGGCGAACTGCACGCCGAGCTCGCGGCTCATCGCCAGGACCGCTCCCTTCGAGGCGGTGTAGGAGACCTGCGAGGTCGCCGCGCCCATCAGCGCGACGAACGAGGCGACGTTGACCACCGCCCCACCACCGCCCTCGATCAGGTGGGGGATGCCGTGCTTGCAGCAGAGAAAGACACCTCGCAGGTTCACGTCCTGGACGCGCTGCCACGCTTCCAGGTCGGTGTCGAGCACCGAGCCGTCCGCGTCGTCGACGATCCCCGCGTTGTTCATGAGGACGTCGACCCGCCCCATCCGGTCCCGGATCTTGGCCAGCGCCTCGCGGACGGCGTACTCGTCGGCGACGTTGGCCCGAACCGACATCTCGCCGATGGCGGCGTCGGCGAGGTCGATTCCGACCACCTTCGCTCCCTCGGCGGCGAACAGCTCCGCCGAAGCGGCCCCGATCCCACTGGCGATGCCCGTGATGACGCAGACCTTTCCGTCCAGCTTCCCACTCATGTTTCCCTCGCAATCGTGCTTGAGTTCACCGTTCCGGAGCCTCCCCTCACAACCGCTCGAACCCCCGGTACCGCTCCCAGTCGGTGACCGCTGCCTCGAAGTTGGCGATCTCGGCCCCGGCCCGGTTCAGGTAGTGCTCGACGACCTCGGCGCCGAACGCGGTGGCCGCGACCTCACTTGCCGCGAACGCGTCGCGGGCGGCGTAGACGTTGCTGGGCACCCGCGGCTTCCCGGACTCGTAGGCGTTGCCCTCGAAGGCCGGCTCCAGCTCGAGCTCGTTGTCGACGCCGTGCAGCCCGGCGGCGATAAGCGCGGCCAGCGCTAGGTAGGGGTTGACGTCGGCTCCCGGCAGCCGGTTCTCGACCCGCAGGCCTTCGCCGTGGCCGACCACGCGCACCGCACAGGTGCGGTTGTCCCGCCCCCACGCGACCGCGGTTGGGGCGAAGGAACCGGGAGCGAACCGCTTATAGGAGTTGACGTGCGGCGCGTAGAGCAGGGTCAGCTCCGCCATGCAGGCCAGCTGGCCGGCGACGAAGCTCTCGAACAGCTCCTGGTCGGCCGCGAAGGCGTTGCCCCCGTCCTCCCCACGCAGCGAGATGTGGAGGTGACAGGAGCTGCCCTCGCGCTCGTTGAACTTGGCCATGAAGGTGATCGAGCAGTCCTCCTGGGCGGCGATCTCTTTCGCCCCGTTCTTGTAGATCGCGTGGCCATCGGCGGTCGTGAGCGCATCGGCGTAACGGAAGTTGATCTCGTGCTGACCGAGGTTGCACTCGCCCTTGGAGTTCTCGACGACGAGGCCGGCCGCCGCCATCTCGTTGCGGATCCGCCGGATCAGCGGCTCGACCCGCGCGGTCCCGAGCAGCGAGTAGTCGATGTTGTAGAGGTTGGCTGGCTCGAGGTCCTGGAAGCGCTGCTTCCAGGCCTGCTCGTAGGTGTCACGGAAGAGGATGAACTCGAGCTCGGTTGCGGCATCGGCGCGGAGGCCGCGCCCCTCCAAACGCGCCAGCTGGCGCCGCAGGATCTGCCGCGGCGAGACGACAACTTCGCGCCCGTCCTCCCACTCGAGGTCGGCGAGCAGCATCGCCGTACCGGGCAGCCACGGCACGATCCGTAGGGTCTCCAGGTCCGGCACCATCTTGAAGTCGCCGTAGCCGGTGTCCCAGGAGGACATCGCGTAGCCGGCGACCGTGTCCATCTCGACGTCGGAAGCCAGCAGGTAGGTGCAGCCCTCGGCCCCATGCTCGAGGACCTCCTCGAGGAAATGCGTCGCGGCCAGGCGCTTGCCCTGCAGCCGTCCCTCCATGTCGGCGATCGCCAGCAGCACGGTGTCGACCGCGCCGGCAGCGACCGCCTTCTCAAGCTCTTCCCTGGTCATATGGTCTTTCGGTTCGTTAAAGGACCGGAACTAGGTCCAAATTACCATAACTAGCGCGGCTCGCGGGTCTCGGCGCAGGCGGCGACGAAGTTGCGGATCAGGTCGCCGTCGCGCACCGCCTCGGGGTGCCACTGGACGCCGAGCGTCCAACCTCCGTTGCTCGCCTCCAGGGCCTCCGGGACCCCGTCGAGCTCGGCGCGGCCGGTTACCGTGAGCCCCGGGCCGATGTCGCGCACGACCTGGTGGTGGTGGCAGTGGACGCGGCAGATCTCGGCGCCGCAGGCCAGCGCAGCGAGTGAGCCGGGCAACAGGCGGACGTCGTGGTCGGTGCCATCAAAGCCCCCGAGGCGGCGCCGGTGGGGAGTCGCGCCGCCCTCATCCCTGAGATCTTGGTCGAGCGTTCCGCCCATCGCGACGTTGAGGATCTGCATGCCGCGGCAGATGCCGAGCACCGGCACCCCGACCTCAACCGCGCACCGCACCAGGGCGATCTCGAATGCGTCGCGAACCGGCGCCGTGGCCTCGGTCTCCGGCTCGCGCTCGGCGCCGTAGCTGGCCGGATCAACGTCGACGCCGCCGACCAGGAGCAAGCCGTCGACCATCTCGACCAGGGGCTCCGGTTCGCGCTTCTCAACTGCGAAGAGGACGACCAGGGCGCCGGCCCGCTGGAGGTTGCCGACGTAGGAGTCTGAGACCAGGTGGGCGGCTTCGTTCCAGAAGCTCCAGGCGGCCGGCTCGTAGGCCGCGCAGACGCCGATCACCGGCCGCCTGTTCACGTGCCTAGACCGCTCGCGCGTAGCGCTCGAGCTCCCAGGAGCTGACCGCCTGCTGCCAGGCCGTCAGCTCCCAGTGGCGCGAGGTCGCGTAGTAGGCCGCGAACTCCTCGCCGAGCAACTCGGCGAGGCGGCTGTCTTCGCTCCAGCGGATCAGCGCCTCCTCGAGGGACGCGGGGAGGCCCGGCAGCTCGTCGTCGATCGCGGCATCGCCGCTGACCGGCGCTGGTAGCACCGCACCGCTTTCGACGCCGTCCGCCGCCGCCGCGACCAGGACCGCAAGGGCGAGGTACGGGTTGGCGTCCGCCCCCGGCCGCCGGCACTCGACCCGACAGCGGCCGGGATGCTCCGGCGGAAAGATCGCCCGCAGGGCGGCCGAGCGGTTCTCCACACCCCAGCTGCAGTTGACCGGCGCGAACCACCCGGGCACCAGGCGCTTGTAGGAGTTGATCGTCGGGTTGAGGACGAGCGAGGCGGCAGGCAGGTGGCCGAGCATCCCGGCGAGGGCGCTGGCGGCGAGCGCTCCCGGCAGGCCCTCCTCGGCGCCCACGGCGAAGGCGTTGGCGCCGTCCTTCCACCAGGAGATGTGGATGTGACCGCTCGACCCCTCCTCGCCGGCGACTGGCTTGGCCATGAAGTTGGCGCTCATGCCGAGCTCGGCAGCCACCTCCTTGACCGCCAGCTTGAGGTAGGTGGCCGCGTCGGCGGCGGCGAGCCCGCTCGCCGGGGCGAGGTTCAGCTCGATCAGACCGGGACCGGCCTCCGTGTGCACGGCCGAGAGCTCGATGCCGAGCACGTCTAGGGCCGGCCGCAGCACCGCGAGGAAGGAGTCGATTCGGCTGATCTCGCCGACGCTGTAGCTGATCCCGGTGGAGACCGGCTCACCCTCGCGGTCGGTGAGCCTGACCTCGTACTCGAAGGCCGAGCGCACCTCGTAGCCCAGCGCGTCGGTTCGGGCGAGCACCCGCCTCAGGACCTCGCGCGGGGCAAGCGAGCAGGGCCGGCCGTCGGCCCAGGAGGGAGTGACGAGGCAGACCTTCCAGCCGGGGCGCCAGCTCAGCGCGCGCAGCGTCTCCGGCTCCGGGTGCACTTGGAGGTCGCCGGCCCCGGCGCGGATGCCGAAGCCCGTGTAGGAGTCGATCGGCGCGTCGGCCGGGTCGAGCGCCAGCAGGAGGTCCGTCATCGTCGCGCCGTCGGCGAGCGCCGACTCGAAGGCCGCCGGGCGCAAGGCCTTGCCGCGGACCTGGCCCTGGAGGTCGGGGAACCCGAGCAGCACGAAGGCGTCGCCGCCCGGCGAGCCGGCCAGACTCACCTGGGCACCCCGACGGGCAGGGTGGCTTCGAGATCGGCGAGAGCGGCGGCGGTCCGCTCGGCGATCAGCTCGAGCTCCTCGGCGCTCGCGGTAAAGCTGGGTGCCAGCACCACCTGGTCGCCGACGAAGCCGTCGGCGCCGGTCGCGGTCGCCGCGAGAAGCAGGTCCTGCCGCAGGCCGGCTTCGACGATCGCCTGCTCTGCGTCCTGACCGGTCGCGGCGGGGTCCAGTTCGATCCCCAGCAGGAAACCGCGTCCGCGGATCTCGCGCACGATCGGCAGGGCGGCGACCGCATTCGCGACCTGGTCGCGAAACGGTCCGCCTGCCGCCTCGACCCGGCGGACCAGATCACCCGCGACGATCTGGTCGATCACCGCTGCGGCGACCGCGCAGGGAAGCGGCGCGCCGTCCCAGGTGTGGCCGTGGTCGAAGTCTCCGGAGCCCTGGTCGAGGGCGTCGTAGACCGCGGCCGTACAGAGGACCGCGGAGATCGGTGCGAAGCCGCCGCCAAGGCCCTTGCCGGCGGTGACGATGTCCGGCGTGAAGGGCAGACGGTCGGAGGCGAACCAGGACCCGGTCCGTCCCATGCCGGAGACGATCTCGTCGCAGACGATCAGGAACCCGTGCTCGGCCCGACGCTCGGCGAGGCCGCACCAAAAGCCCGGCGGCGGCGAGTAGGCCGGTAGCGCGGCGGCGCACACCGGCTCACAGAAGTACGCGGCGACGGTCTCCGGTCCGGCCTCGGCGAGAATCCGGTCGAGCTCGGCGAGCGCCGCCTCGCCGGTCGGGTCCTCGCGCCAGGCGCTGGGGCGAAGGTGCGGGTGGGCGACGAGGTAGGGATTCCATTTGCGGCGCAGGGACTCGCGCCCGGTCAGGGCGAGGGTCCCGGTCAGCGAGCCGTGGTAGGCCTGGGCCGGGGAGATCACCTTCCAGCGGTCGCTGTCGCCGCGCTCGACGTGGTAGCTGCGCAGCAGGCGCAGCGCCGTCTCGTTGGCCTCCGATCCGCCCGTCGCGAAGCGAACCCGGTCCATCG
>JBFXEM010000065.1:0-8286 GCA_050180135.1 Solirubrobacterales bacterium
GTTTCCGCTGAGGTTCAGGACCGCGTGGTCGACTACTGGACCCAGGTCGACTCGGTGCTTGGCTCCCGCGTGGGCGCCGGTCTCTCCGGCCTCTAGCGACCCTCGTCACTGTCAGCGCCCGTCTCTAACTTGAGTCGGGCGATGGATGAGCTGCCGGAGCAGATTGCGATCCCGACTCCGCCCGAACCGCGGACGCCGCTGGGGCAGATGGAGGACGGCCAGCGGGTCAGCGGCGTCTACGCGGTGCGCGAGCGCGAGCTGCGCCGCAAGCGCAACGGCGAGCCCTGGCTGCGGCTCAGCCTCGGCGACGCCAGCGGCAGCGCCGAGGCGGTCTCCTGGGAGCAGGCCGAGGAGCTCTACGCGCTCTGCGCCAAGGGCTGCGCGGTCCACATCAGCGGCCACTTCGAACAGAGCGACCGCTGGGGGGCGAAGATCAAGCTGGTCTCGATCCGCCTCGCCGAGGACCACGAGTACGAGTCGGGCGACCTGGCGCCGGCCTCGGAGTTCTCGGCCGATCAGCTGGAGGCCGACCTGCGGGTGCTGCTGGACACGATCGAGGACACGCAGCTGCGGCAGCTGCTCGACTACTTCTTCGGCGAGCTCTCGCCGACCTGGCACCGCTTCCGCGACGCCCCCGCGGCCAAGGTCTACCACCAGGCCTACCAGCACGGGCTGCTCGAGCATTCGCTCTCGGTCGCCCAGGCGGTCAATGCCGCCGCCGGCTTCTTCCCCGGGGTCGACCGCGAAGTCGCGGTCGCCGGAGCGCTCCTGCACGACGTCGGCAAGATCGTCGCCTACAACGACGACCCGCTGGCGATCGACCTCACCGACCCCGGCCGCCTCGAAGGCGAGATCCCGCTCGGCTACTACACGGTGCGCCGCCAGATCGAGGAGATCGAGGGCTTCGACCCCGGCCTCGCCCGCTGCCTTCTCCACATCATCCTCGCCCACCACGGCTCGCTCGAACACGGCTCGCCGGTGGTGCCGCAGACCCGCGAGGCGGTCCTGGTCCACATGATCGACAACCTCGGCGGCCGCCTCGGCAGCTTCGACCGCCTCGAGCGCCAGCTCCCCGCCGGCGAGTCCTGGTCGGGCTTCGACCGCGCCATCTCCGGCTCGGCCTACTTCGGCGCCCGCGAGGCGGCCTAGCTCAAACCGGCCGGCAGGCGCGCGGCGTCCTCGAAGCGCTTGAGCAGCGTGAAGAGCTCGCGCGCCTCCCAGCGGTCGCCGCATTTCTGGTTGCGGTGCCGCTTCAGGATCCCGGCCTCGGCCAACCGGATCAGCCCGTTCAGCGTTGCCGGCCGCGAGCGCTCGATCTCCTCCTCGGCCACCGCCGCGGTGATCACGGGGTATCCGGGCAGGAGGTCGATCAGTGGCAGCACCGCCGAGTCGCGCCGTATCGGCCGCACGCGCTCTCGCCAGTCCGCTTGCAGTGCAGCCACGGAGAGGGAGAAGTCGCGCGACTTCGCCGCCGCCACCTCCACGGCGCGGGAGAAGTAGTCGACCCACTGTTCCAGCCGCCCCTCTCTGTACCCCTCGAGGCCAGCCACGTAGGCGTCCTTGTTGGAGCCGAGAACGAGGCTGATCGGCGGCACGTAGCGCGGCGCGAGTCCGCGGCGGCGAAAGAGAACGTGGATCAGACAGCGGCCGACGCGGCCGTTGCCGTCGCCGAACGGGTGGATCGTCTCGAACTGCGCGTGCGCGATCGCCGCCTGGGGGATCGGCGGTATGTCATCGCGGTTCATGAACTCGCAAAGATCAGTCAGCAGTGGCTCGACCTCCTCGTGTGGGGGCCCGACGTATTCGGCGGTCGCTGGAGTGCTGCCGCCGATCCAGCTGGCCTCCTCGCGCAGCCGGCCGGCGATCCGGTCGAGCGGGGGCACGGTCGCGAGTTCCGCGTGGAGCAGGGTCACGGTTTCGACGTCGATCAGAAGGGCTTCGCCGCCGAGCGCCATCGCCCGTCCCATCGCCCGGATCGCACCGAGGATGTCCGCCGCCCCGCGTCCCTCGCGATCGGAGAGGTCGGCTTCGGCTAGCTTGCGATGGGAGATGCCGAGACCCTCGATCTGCGAGGAGGCAAGCGCCTCCGAGCGCAGGAGCTGTCGGCCCATGCCCTCGAGCGAGACGACCCCGGAGATGTCCGCGTTCAACTCGCGCACCGCGGTGCTGGCCCTCTCGGCCAGCGCGGAAGTGGCGCTCCCGAGTGCCGGTTCGTCCGCACCGATGGCCGCCGGAATGAACGCGCGGTATCGCTCTGCCCTCGGCCGGCGTCCACCACTGCGCCCGAAGTCCGGCACCGAGGAGCGCTCGACGTAGCGTCCGCTGCCCGCCATCAGCCGTGTTCCGATCCTTTAAGCCACGCCCCGCATGCTTAAAGGATAGCGTCCTAAACCTTAAGCTAAGGCAAACCCCGTCAAGGTGCTTTGGGTCAGAACTTGACCGTGCAGCGCTGGATCTTCGCCACGTCACCCTTGGCGTGCTGGATGCACCTGACCAGCCGCTGCGGGTTGCCGTCCTTCTTCGCGACTTTGAACGACTTGCGGATCTCGCGCTGCACCTGTTTGTTGACTTTTTCGATCGTGCCGTTGACGTCGGTGATGTCGACGCCGTTGGTTCCGAAGCCCTTTTCGAACGTCTTGTTGTAGCTGTCGATGCTCTTGTTGGCGGTGTCGAGGGCCGGCTTGACGAGGAAGTAGCCGATCGCGGCGATGATCCCGACCGTCACCAATAGCCGGATAATGCCCGAGGTCAGGTTGCCGAAGAGGTTGCGCAAGATGTCCATGGCGTTCGTCGCAGACTATCCTGCGCGTCAGTGGCAAAGGACACCGAGAAGCTGATTCGCCAGCTCTCTCTGATCTCGTTCCTGATGGCGCAGGGAAGGCCGGTCTCCGCGCTGGAGATCAAGCGCGAGGTGGAGGGTTACAGCGACATGAACGACGACGCCTTCGCGCGCCGTTTTTACGCCGACCGCGCGGAGCTGGAGAGCCTCGGCATCCAGCTCGGAGTAGAGAAGCCCGGCGAGGGCTTCTTCGAGGCCGAGCTGTACTCGCTGCCGCCGGAGAACTTCTACCTCGACGCGATCAAATTCAGCGACGAGGAGCTGGCGGCGCTGAGCACGGCGCTGCTGCTGCTGACCGATGGCGGCTTCGCCTACGCGGAGCCGTTGCGGCTGGCCCTGCAGCAGGTCGCCTGGGGCCACCCGAACCCGCTCGTCGAGGGCGAGCGGGCGCCGGTCGAGATGGCGATGACCGCCTCCGCCGGGGGGCGCGACCTCTCCCAGCGCCTCTCCAAGATCGAGACCGCGATCAGCCGCCGCAAGACGATCGAGTTCACCTATTTCACGATGGAGCGGGGCGAGACCGAGAAGCGCAAGGTCGACCCCTACCACCTGGTCTTCCGCGGCGGCCAGTTCTACCTGATCGGCCACTCGCACGAGCGCGACGCGGTGCGGGTCTTCCGGCTCTCGCGGATCCAGGGCAAGGTCGGATATGCGTCCAAGGCCGAGCACGATTTCTCGCCGCCGGAAGACTTCGACCGCCGCGACTACGGCAGCCGCGCCGACTGGCAGCTGGGGGAGACCCAGGGCACCGCGAAGATCTTCATCCGCGAGCGGATCGCTTGGCTGATCGAGCGCGACTTCGGAAACTACGGAGAGCTCCGCGACGTGGTGAAGTCCGATGGCGCTCCCGGCAAGGGCAAGGTCTTCGAAACCAGCTACGCCTCCCACCGCGAGCTGATCGCCTGGGTCCTGCGCTGGCGCGCCAACGCCCAGGTGCTGGCCCCCGACGACCTCCGCGAGGAGGCCGAGAAGCGCCGCGCCCTGCTGCTCGACCGCCACGAGAACGGGTTCAAGCCGGCCAAGGTCGTCGACCGGCCGCTGCGCGACGCGCCGCGGCGCTCGCGCTCCAACGGCCGCGGCGAGGCGGCGATCCGGCCCGAGCGCTTCGCCCGCCTGGTCACCCTCGCGGGGATGCTGATCGAAGCGGCGAAAAAGGGCGAGCGGCTGCAGATCGCCGACCTGCGCTCGCGCCTGGAGCTGACCGGCGAGGAGCTGCGCGAGGACGTCGAGCTGCTCAACGTCGTCAACTTCGGCGGCGGCACCTACGTCCTCTACGCGGAAATCCTCGGCGACGAGATCGAGGTCGACTCCGAGCCCTACGGCGACAACTTCGCCCGCCCGGCGCGCCTGCTGCCGCTGGAGGCGAAGGCGCTGATCGCGGCGATCGACCTCTTCGGCGACCACCTGCCGCAGTCCAACCTGCAGAGCGCCCGCGAGAAGATCGTCAAGGCGCTCGGCCACGATCCCTCCGAGGAGGGTCTGGAGATCGTCCCGGCCGGCGGCGGCGACGCCGCGGTCGCGCGCAAGGTCAACGACGCGATCGCCGCCAGCCGCGTTCTGGAGATGAGCTACTACAAGGAGAACGAGGACCAACTGACCGACCGCCGTGTCGAGCCCTACCGGCTCGAGAACGGGCGCGAGGGCTGGTACGTCGAGTGCTACGACCTGACCAAGGAGGGCGTGCGCCACTTCAAGCTCGACCGGATCAAGGAGGCGACCCTCTCCGAGGAGCGCTTCGAGCCGCGGGCCGAGGTCGAGGAGTTTGCCGGGGTTGAGGGTTGGATGACCCACGGCGAGGTGCCGACCGCCGAGGTCGCCCGCGTCTGGGTCTCGCCGGAGCGGGCGCGCTGGCTGCGCGAGGAGCGGACCGTGGTCGAGGAGCTGGCCGACGGCGCCGTCGTCGTCGAGCTGCCCTACGCGGGCAAGCCCTGGCTGGTGCGGGAGATCCTGCGCGGCGCCGGCGACCTCGTGGTGCTCGAGCCCAAGGACGCCCGCGAGGCGATCGCCAAAGAGATCAGCGGGTGAGGCCATCCCGGTAGGGGTTCCACTTAACTTTTTTGTGGATCGCCGCCAGCCGTCCGAGCTTCGCGCCGGCAAAAAAGTGCAAGACGTATCACCCCTACCGAGATGGCCTCACGCGTGAGCTTGGCTCCCGGTCATCCGGAGGTTCTGCGAGTCCTCGCCCCGAACCCGGGGCCGATGACGCTGGAAGGGACGAACACCTACCTCTACGGGGCCGACCCCTGCGTGGTGATCGACCCCGGCAGCGAGGACCCGGCCCACCTCGACGCGATCCGCGCGGCCGCCGGGGAGCGCGGGGGCATCGGCCTCGTCCTCTTGACCCACTCCCACGGCGATCACACGGCCGGGGCCGAGCAGCTCGGAGCCGACGTGGTGCTGCCCGGCGGCGGCCAGGAGCACGGCGGTCTGCGCGCCCTCGCCACCCCCGGCCACGCTGCCGACCACGTCGCCTACCTCGCCCCGACCGGGGTCTGCTTCAGTGGCGACCTCGTGCTCGGGCTCGGCTCGACGATCGTCCCGCCCGGCGGCGGCGCGATGGCCGCCTTCATGGACTCGCTGGCACTGCTGCAGGCGCAGGAGATCGAGCTGATCGCCCCCGGCCACGGGCCCTGGATCACCGATCCGGAGGCGAAGCTGGCCGAATACGTCGAGCACCGGCTGCTGCGCGAGCGCCTCCTGCTCGCCGCGCTCGACGCCGGCGAGCGCTCCCGCGCCGAGCTTCTCGTCAGCGTCTGGGACGACGTCCCGGCCGAGCTGCTGCCGATGGCGGCGATGGCGATGGAGGCCCACCTCGAAAAGCTCGAGGAAGAAGAGCGGCTGCCGGGCGATATGCGCGAGTAGATCGACGAGTCCGCACTTAGGGCCGGTATGCGGCCCTGCGTGCGGACTGGCCAGCTGGCCAGTCGTGGGTACACTCCCCTGATGGGACTGCTGAGTAATCGGGCGGCGAAGGCGGGGTTGTTGGCAGGCGTTGCCGGGACGGGACTGGCCGCGGCTACCGCCGCCACGCTATGGCAGCTGACGGCGCGGCGGCCGTTGCCGAAGGTGCACGGGGAGATCGAGCTCGACGGGCTGGAGGGGCGGGTGCGGGTGCGGCGCGACCGCTGGGGCGTTCCCCACATCGACGCCGACCAGCTCCACGACCTCTATTTCGCCCAGGGCTTCTGCCACGCGCAGGATCGGCTCTGGCAGATGGACTTCTACCGCCGCGTGGTTCGCGGCCGGGTCGCCGAGATGGCCGGGGCCGAGGGGCTGCCGGTCGACCGGCTGCTGCGCACGCTGGGGATCCGGCGCGTCGCCGAGCGCGAGGCGGCGGCGCTGGACCCGGCCCTGCGCACCCAGCTGGAGCGCTTCTGCGCCGGCGTCAACGCCGCCGCCGCCGAGGCCAAGGCACCGCCGTTCGAGATGCGCCTGCTCGGGCTCCAGTTCGACCCCTGGGAGCCGGTTGACATCCTCAGCCTCGGCAAGCTGCTCGCCTTCGGGCTCTCGACCAACTGGGAGCGGGAGCTGCTGCGGGCCGACATGCTGCGCGAGCTCGGCCCCGAGCTGACCGCTCGCCTCGACCCGACCTACCCGGCCGACAACCCGGTCGTCACGCAGGAAGCCTGGAGCGGCGACGGGCTCTCGATCGTCGGCCAGATCGACGCCGTGCGGCGCTCGATGGGCCTCGCTGCCGAGGCCAGCGGCTCCAACAACTGGGCCGTTAGCGGCGCCCGCTCGGAGACCGGCACGCCGCTGATCGCCGGAGACCCGCACCTGCCCCCGAGCATGCCGGGCATCTGGTACGAGATCAGCCTGCGCCACGGCGAGCGCTTCGTCCGCGGTGCCTCGATGCCGGGCATGCCCGGCATCTACATGGGCCAGAACAACGACGTCGCCTGGACCATCACCAACGTGATGGGCGACGTCCAGGACCTCTTCGTCGAGCGCCTCGACGGTGACACCTACCTTTTCGAGGACGAGTGGCTGCCGCTCGAGACGGTGCGCGAGGAGATCCCGGTGAAGGGACGCGAGCCGGTCGAGCTGGTCGTCCGCAACACCCACCACGGCCCGATCGTCAACGACGCGCTCGGCGCCAGCGACGACGAGCCGCTGGCGCTGCGCTGGCTGGCGCTGGACATGCCGACCGCCTTCGGCTCGATGTTCGAACAGCTCGACATCGACTCCGGGCCGGAGCTGGTGCGGCGCTTCGAGGGCCACACCTCGCCGGCTTCGAACATGATCTGGGCGGACCGCAGCGGCTCGATCGGGTACAAGCTGATCGGCCGCCTGCCGCTGCGCCGCGGCAACTGCCCGGACCTGCCGAAGCCCGGCTGGAGCGGCGAGTTCGAGTGGGAGGGGACGATCCCCTACGACGAGTTGCCGCAGGTCGTCGACCCCGAGAGCGGCTTCCTGATCACCGCCAACAACCGCATCGTCGGCGACGAGTACCCGCACCACATCACCAGCGAGTGGCTCGACGGCTTCCGCGCCAAGCGGATCGAAGAGATGCTGGAGGAGCGCGAGCGCCACGACCTCGAGAGCTTCGAGGCGATCCAGGCCGACAACCTCTCGCTGCCGGGGCTGGAGGCGGCGCGGCGGCTCGGGCGCCTGCATCCCGACGGCCAGCGCGAGCGCAGCGCGATCGAGCGCCTGCGCAGCTGGGACGGGCGCCTGGACCCGGGGACGATCGCCGGCACGATCTACCAGGCATTCCTGCTGCGGCTGGCGCGGGAGACCGCGCGCTGCGCGATCGGCGACCGCGACCTCTCCGAGCGCTGGCTCGACCGCGCCGACAACGGCTTCACCTCGCACTCGACCTCGCCCTGGCGCTGGCACTCGCACCTGATGGACCTCTGGGCCGAGGCCGACGAGGGGCTGATCGGCCGTTCCTGGGACGGTCTGGTGCTGGAGGCGCTGGCCGGCGCCCTCGACTACCTCGAGGAGCGCTTCGGGCCCGACCCCGAGGCCTGGCGCTGGGGGCGCGTGCACGAGATGGAGTTCCCGCACCCGCTCGGCGACGCCAACCCGCTGCTGCGCCGCTTCCTCAACCGCCGCCTCAAGGCAGGCGGCGCCCAGGAGACCGTGAGCCAGATCGCCTACGACCCCAACGACCCATACCGCGCGGTCTGGGGCCCGAGCTGGCGGATGATCGCCGACCCCAACGACCCCGACCGCTCGCGCTGGCAGATGTTCACCGGCCAGTCCGGCCATCCCGCCAGTCCGCACTACGACGACCTCCAGCCCGACTGGCTGGAGGGGCGGACGCAGCCGATGTGCGGCGAGGGGCCGTGGAGCGAGCTGGAGCTAGTCCCGCATACTTAACTGCGAGCCGCGGGTCTCGGCCACCGCGGTGAGGAGCTCGACGGTTGCCGGCGATGCCTTCGCGGGGGAGCCGGAGTCGAACGGTGGTTGCGGGTCGTACTCGATCGCCAGCTGCACAGCTT
>JBFXEM010000066.1:0-8177 GCA_050180135.1 Solirubrobacterales bacterium
CTGATGCCAATGACCTCCTCGAGCTCCGAAGAGTCGAAGAGAATCGACATCCCTTCGTCGACCATCGCTTTCAGTGTCAGCAGGATTTCCACCTTGGCGCCGACGTCGATGCCGCGGGTCGGCTCGTCGACCAGCAGCACCTTCGGCCGGCGGTTGGCGGCGCGGGCGAGCAGCAACTTCTGCTGGTTGCCGCCGGAGAGGTGGGAGGCCGTGGAGCCGATGCGCTCGGGCGCGAAGCCGAACGGCGTGGCCTCGGCGGCGGCGATCGCCTTCAGCTTCGACGGACGCAGGAACCCGAGGCTGGCGACCTCGCCGTAGCTTCCCATCACAACGTTGTCGGCGGCGGAGAGTCCCAGGCCGAGCCCCTGGCCCTTGCGGTCCTCGGGCACCAGGGTGATCCCATAGGAGAGAGCCCGGCGCACGGTCCTCGGCCAGGGGACCTCTTCACCTTCGATCCAGAGCCGTCCACGCGATCGCGGCTCCAGCCCGGCGAGGCAGCGCAGCACCGTGGTGCGACCGCTGCCGACCATCCCGCCAAGACCGAGGATCTCACCGGAGCCCACCGCGAGCGAGATGTCCTCAATCGCGCCATCGAGCGTCATGCCCTCGGCCCGCAGGAGCGGCGACCCAGAGCGGTCGGGCGCGATGCTCGGGGGATGCGAGTTCTCCTCGATCTCCCGCAGCGCCTTGCCCGACTTGTCCTCGCCCAGCATCGCACCGACGAGCGAGGCCCGCGTCCACTCCGGGCGCGGCCGGGAGGCGACGACGCGGCCGTCGCGGAAGACGGTGACCTGGTCGGAGACCTCGAGCACCTCCTCGAGGTGGTGGCTGACGAAGACGATCGTCATCCCCTGCGCGCGCAGGTTCTTCATCAGGCTGAGCACGGCTTCGCGCTCGTGTGCCGCGAGCGAGGCGGTGGGCTCGTCGAAGAGCATCACCTTGGCGTCGACCTGAACCGCGCGCAGGACCTCGAGCAGCTGCTGATCGGCGACCGGAAGCTTGCCGGCGACCGTGTTCGGGGGCTGGGCGGGCACGCCGATCTGCTCGCAGAGCTCCACGTAGCGCTTGCGCATCCGGCGCCGGGCGAGGAAGCCGGCCCGCGACGCGGTCTGACCGAGGAAGACGTTCGCCTCCGCGGTCAGCGCCGGGACCGTCGTCAGCTCCTGGTATATCGCGGCGATACCCTCGCGAAGGCAGGAGCGCGGCTCACCGTAGGGCAGCTCGGACCCGAACACATGGACCGTGCCCCGGGTCGCCTTCAGCCTGCCGGCGAGGATTCCCAGCGCGGTCGACTTGCCGGCGCCGTTCTCGCCGACGAGAGCGTGGATCGAGCCCCGCCGGACCTCGAGATCAACGTCCTCCAGAGCCACCGTGACCCCAAAGGTGCGCCCGATCCCGCGAAACTCGATCCTCTCCCCGTTCATCGTCAAGTACCGGCGTCAGCGCGGAGTTGCCTCAGGCCGAGACGGAAATCGTCGGCTCGAACTGGGCGTCTCCCACCTCGGGGAGGTCGATGCCGCCACCGCACTCCTTCTTCAGCACCGGCATCACTTCCTCGGCGAAGTACTGCATCTGTTCTTCGGTCCGCTTGCTCTCCATGCCACTGAACTCAAACTGCACGTTCAGGCACCAGTCGTCAAAACCGATCGTCTCGCGCAGGCCGAGCAGTTCCTCGATCACCTCTTCCTTGGAGCCGAAGAAGACAATTTTCTTCTCGCGCAGGAGCTCAGTGGTGACTTTGGTGTTGAACGGGAGCAGCGGCTGGCCGGGGTCGTTGAGAAATGCGCCGAACCCGAACGGCTCATAGTAGGACCACTGGTTCTGTAGGCCGCGGGTAGCCTCCTCTAGGTTGCCGATGCCGTTGTCGTCGATGTGGATGTAACGGAGCACGCTGCAGCCGCGGCGCTTTTCCGCGTCCCACCCGAACTTGAACTCACCGCGGTCCTGGCGGTCAGGGAAGTTCGCCTCCTGGGCACACTTGTAGTAATACTCGGCGGCTTTTTTCATCCGCTCGGGCGACTCGATCATGAATGATCCGTTCATCCCGTTCTCCGCTGCCCACTTCACCGAGCGCTCGCTGGTGGTCGGCATCCAGAGCTGCGGGTGAGGCTTCTGGAACGGCTGCGGGAGGACTGAGATCTCCTTCAGCAGAGTCGATCCGGCCATCACCCCCGGCGTGTTCGGGTCATCGACCTCCGGGCCGAGGTCCAGCACCTGGTTGATGTCGCGGCCGACGCCCCCAGGCTGGTTAAAGTATGCCTTGGTCTGGGCGTGGTTCCACTTGGTGTATGCGGGCGGGATCGCGAAGTTGTCGCCTTTGTAACTGAACGACTTCTCGGTCCAGGCCTTGATGAGGATCTCGTAGATTTCCTCATAGGAGGCGCGATTGCGCTCCTGGTCCTGGGTGCTGGCGCCGTAGTGGCGGCCGAGGATTTCGGTCTCTCGGCTCTGATACCCGCGACCGAGACCGACCTCGGCGCGGCCGCCGCTGATGATGTCCAGCATTGCCGTCATCTCGGCGAGGCGAAGGGGGTTCCACCAGACGATGATGTTCGCCGTCTGGCCGAGCCGTATCCGGTTGGTGCGCATTGCGATCGCCGTCTCAACGAGCAGCGGAGCGGGACTGACCTCGGCGCCCTCAGGCTGAAAGTGGTGCTCGCTCATGTACCAGGCGTCGTAGCCCAGCTTCTCAGCCAGGATCGCTTGGCGGATGTGATCGATAACCGCTCGCTGCGCCGCCTCCTGGGTGGTGTCCATATCCGCCGCGAAGTACGTGATGCCCTTCTCGTCTTCGGCGACGGGGAGGTCCAGCGCCGCGTTGTGGAAGATTCCGATCTCAATCGACATGAACGGTCCGTGCCTTTCGTTTGGTTTTTTCTCGCAGCATGAGTTCTCAGTCTGTGTTCAGCGTGATCGCTTCGACGCTTGCGGACCGCGCCTCGCGACACTCGTGGGGCAGCAGGGCGACGCTTGACGCCACCAGCAGCGTGTTGCCGTCCTCGCCGCCGAAAGCGCAGGCGATCGGCTTGCGCTCGCCGAAGTCGAGCTTCTCGATCGGGCCCTCCCCCCCGCTGACGCGGTAGACCGCGCTGTCGCCGGGAGCGGCGACCCAAACGGTTCCGTCAGCGTGTAGAGCGAGTCCGTCGGGGATGCAGTTGGTGGGCATCTCGGCCCAAAGGCGGTAGCCGCTGAGCGACCCGTCGTCGGCACGGTCGAAGGCGCTGATCTGGTCGCCCCAGGACTCGGCGACGATTAGAGTCCCGCCGTCCGGAGTGATCGCCATCCCGTTGGGGAAGTCGAACTTCGGCGTCGCCGCACGGGCCTCGCCGTCCGGGGTGACACTGAGGATCCCCGACTGCCGCGACGGGGCGCCGACGAACGAGTCGTAGCCAAAGTCGCCAACGTAGGCGATGTCGTCGCGGACGACCAGGTCGTTGAGGTGGTAATCGGCGATCGTCAGTAGGTCGGCATAGACCTCCAGCCGGCCGTCCACTAGGCGGAGGATGCGGCGGTCGTGCATCGAGACCACCAGCAGGGTCCCGTCCGCCAGCCAGTCGATCCCGGAGACGAACCCGTGGACCCGGGCGATCGTCTCGACCTCCTCCCCGGGAACCACGCGGTGGACGGTCCCTTCATGCATGTCGACGAACCAGACGGCACCGTCGTGCCAGCGCACGCTCTCAGTAAACGAGAAGCCAGTCGCCAGGGTGCGCGGATCGAACGATCGCACCGGAATGCTCACCAGTCTGCCCCCGCGTGCACTCCAGTGCTCGACGTCATTGCTCTCTCCTTTTCAGAAACGATCCCCAAATTCCCTAAGCGCTAGCTTAGCACAGAACTAAGCAAGCGCTTGGCTCGCTCGTCGGCGCTCAGCGATAGAAGCGGAGGACCATCTTCGCCGCGCAAACCGGTTTGCCGGCGGCCGCGCCGCGCCGCTCGACCGTGACGTCGATCGCCGCCTGGACGCAGCCCGAGCGCTCTTCGACCGCGGCCAGCCGGCCGACGCCGCGAATCTCCGAGCCGACCGTGACCGGGCTCGGGAACCGCACCTTTTCGAGCCCGTAGTTCACGGTCATCGAAGCATCGACGACCTCGATGATCTGCTCCAGGAAATGGGAGCAGAGGGAGAGCGTCAGGAAGCCGTGGGCGATCGTCGTGCCGAATGGGCCGGCTGCGGCACGCTCGGGGTCAACGTGGATCCACTGCTGATCCAGCGTCGCCGCCGCGAAGCCATCGATCCGCTCCTGCTCAACCGCCTGCCACTCGGCGGCGCCAAGCTCTGCACCACTCATCTCGAGCAGTTCGTCGAGGCTAACGCTGGTGGCGGCGGTGGGGGTCTGCATTGAGGTCAGTCCGGAATCGGGCGAGAGGATCTTCCCCCCGCCGGACGATCCTGGGTAAGCGCTTGTTTACCACGGCGTTAAACGAAAAGCAACCCTGCCGCAGGTGGCGCTCTGGCTCCGCTAGATCGCGGACTTCTCGACGCCGAGCATCTTCAGAATCAGCTCCCCGTAGAGGTCGCCCAGCTCGGTGGGAGTGCGAGGGCCCGACGGCGAGTACCAGCGAGCGACGTCGATACACAGCGAAAGGATCGCCAGCACGACCCCAGGAACGTCCTCGACGTCGAACGCACCCTCTTTCACTCCGATCTCGATTTCGGTTTCGAAGGCCTCGCCGAAGCGACGGCGAAAACGCACCAGCTCCTCGCGCCGGTCCTCGGAGTTCCCCCTCAACTCATAGAGCACGACCCTGGCCAGGCGGTAGTTGCGAGCGTGCCAGCTGGCGAATGCCGCGACCATCAGGCGCATCCGCGCAACCGGGTCGGCCTCGCTCCCGGCGGCGTTCCGCAGGGTCGACCAGGCGGCTTGGTGCCCGACTTTGCTCAGGGAATAGAGCAACTCCCCCTTCGAGGGGAAATGGACATAGACCGCGGCGGGGCTAAGTTCGGCCCGGGAAGCGATGTCGCGGGTGGTGGTGGCGTGGTAGCCATTTTCCGCGAAACATTCGAGGGCGGCCATCGATAGCCGCCGAGCTGCCGGCGGCGACACATGATCCCAAAGACCTGGATCCTCGATCTCGGCTACTGGCAGCGACATATTCTGATCACTTTGGAGAGGGTATCCAATCGAGCGGCCGTCACAGCGACGGCGGGCGGGCGGTTGAAGTGGCATTTTAGCAAGCGCTTAGTGACCGGTGGCGATCCGTTCGAAGCTCTCGCGCTCCAATCGCCGAGCCGAGTCGAGCCGGTCGGCCCGGGCGGCGATCAAGGCGCGCTTGGTCGCAACCAGGGAGGCGAGCGAGCCCTGCGCCAACGTCGTCGCCCGCGCCAGCGCCGCCGCCTCCAACTCGCTCTCCGGATGGACCTCGAGCGCGAGGCCGAAGCGCTTGCACTGCTCGGCATCGAACCACTCCGAGCTCATCAGCATCCAGGCGGCGCGCTGCTGGCCGAGCAGCGCCGGGAGAGTGAAGGTTGATCCGGCCTCCGGAACGATGCCGAGCTGGGCGAAGGGGAAGCGCACCCGCGCCCCGCGCGCCATGAGGACCAGATCGCCGAGGGCCAAGATCGTCGCCCCCATACCCACAGCGAGGCCGTTGACGGCGAAGATCAGCGGCTTGGGGAAGTCGGCGAGCGCGTCGACCAAGAGTTCGAACGCGTCGAACGGCTCCAGCATAGACCCGGCCACCTCGACCGCCTCTACGTCCCGGTCGACGCCAGCTGAGAAGGCGCGGCCGGCCGCGGTGATCACCGCGACGGAGAGCTCCGGGTCGGCGGCTGCCTCCCCCAGGGCGGCGGCGAGGGCGACCTCGAGGGGAACGTCGAAAGCGTTCAGCTTATCGGTCCGGTCGAGGGTGATCGACCGGACCTTTTCGTGGTCTCCAACCTGCAGCATGATTTCCTCCTAATAAGAGAGCGCTTGCTTAGCTACACGGTATCGTTAGCCACGGTCATGCAAAACATGGTCGAAGCGATGGAGCGCCATGCCCGGAGCGATCCCGGACGAACCGCCGTGGTCAGCGCCGGCGAGACCCTCACCTACGGGGAGCTTGACCGCCGCTGCGAGGCACTCGCCGCCGGCCTCCGCGGCCTCGGGCTCGAGGACGGTGACCCCGTGGTCCTGCTGCTACCGAGCGGCATCCCCTCAATCGTGGCGACGATCGCGGTGCTCAAGGCGGGGCTGGTCTACGTCGGCATGAACGTGATGCTGCGGGCGGCAGAGGTACGGCAGGTGATCATCGACTGTGGCGCCCGCGCCGCGATCACCGACGCCAGTCTCTGCGGCGTCGCCGCCGAGGCTGCGCAGGGCACGACGACTCTCAAGCATCTCGTCGCCTTCGGCCGCTCCTCGGCGATCAGCGCCGACGTCCTGATCGAACGACCAGTGTCCGAGCCCGCAACCCGCCCCGTCGGACTCGGCGCTCGCGCCGCGCTCTTCTACACCGGCGGAACGACCGGGAAGCCGAAGGGCGGCATCCACGACCACGCCAACCTCGCCCACTGGACGAAGACAGCCTCGGCTCGGGTCGGCCTTACGGCCGAGGACCGCTTTCTCTGCGTGATCCCGACCTTCATCGGCTCCTCCTTCATGCCCGGGGTCTGGACTGCGCTAACCCACGGCGCCCGCCTCTACCTGATGGAGCGCTTCGACCCCGCGACGGCCGTTGAGCTGATCCACGACGAGCGGATCTCGATTTCCTGGGGCACGGTCGCGCATCTTCAGCGGATCAACGAGCTTCCCTACGATCGCGATCTGAGCTGCCTTCGGCGCGCCCCATTCGGCGGCTACTCACACCCCGCCTCGCTGCGCGAGGAGTTCGAATCCCGCTTCCGAGCCCGTGTCCAACATGCCTGGGGGATGTCGGAGACGGTCAGCACGATCCTCATGCAACCGCCTAACGACGAGCAGGCGCGAATGTCCGATCCGGACTCGGTCGGCCCGCCGATGGACGGCGTCGAGGCGGCAATCCTCGACGACGATGGTCATCAGGTCGCGCCCGAGGAGCCCGGCGAGCTCTGTCTGCGACCCAGCGCAGGCTCTCCCTGGCGCCCCGTGCTCGGCTACCACCGCAACCCCGAGGAGACCGAGCGCGCCCTCGCCGGTGGCTGGTTCCACACCGACGATCTGGCGCGAATGGATAGACGGGGCTGGGTGACGGTTGAGGGGCGACGTGGCGACCTGATCAAGGTGTCCGGCTGGGCTGTCTTCGCGAAGGAGATCGAGCGGGTGGTCGCGACCGACCCACGGGTGCGGGCGGTTGCCGTCACAGGGGTACCCGACGAGCGATCCGGCCAGCGACCCGTCGCCTTCGTCGAACCCCAGGAGGGATCGTCGATCACTCCAGAGGAGGTCCACGCCCTGGTTGACCGCGACCTTGCCCGGTTCAAGCGCCTCAAGGATGCAGTTGTCCTCGACCGGCTGCCGACCAACTTCTACGGCAAGGTGAGCAAGAGCATGCTGCGCGAGCGATACCTCCGACAGAGATGAGACTTGAGCGAGATTCGCACCGCGACCCTTGCTTTTGAGTCCCAGACGCCCCAGGGACTTCTGAGGAAGCCCGGAACGAGACTCGAACTCGTGACCCCTTCCTTACCCATGGAACTGCTCGAGGGGACGATCGGAACCAGATCCGCTGGGCTGGTCCGAAGGCGCGTTTTCGCAAAATTGGTACCCGCTTGGTACCCGCTGCGCTCCTCTTCCTTGGGACAAGGCCACAAAAAAAGGCCCCGTTTCCGGGGCCTTTTCCTATAGCGGGGGCAGGATTCGAACCTGCGACCTTCGGGTTATGAGCCTGACTGAACGGCTCCAGTGCCTCCCGACCAGTCGCCTCAAGAATGGGAGGCAAATGGGAGGCCAGGTCTGAAATCATCGACACAGAGCGCCCTTTGGGCGGCGCAGTCCGCCTGCGCACTCGGCTTGCTAGAGCCAAACGCCGGGAATGAGGCGAGAAAGAACCAGGAGCTTCGTCTTCCTTACCATGGAAGTGCTCTACCAACTGAGCTATCCGGGCGGGCGGGCCTGGAAACCCTTTGAGAATGCGGATTTCGGGCTAATCGCGCGCGCCTATAGCGAGCTGAGAAAACGCGGGCTGGTCAGTCGCCAGGGTCGCCACGGCATGGTCGTCCAGGCCGCCGACGAGGCTCGCGAGCGGATGACCGCCCGCGAGAGCGCCCATGAGGT
>JBFXEM010000067.1:0-8173 GCA_050180135.1 Solirubrobacterales bacterium
CCCGGGGAAGGCGCCGGGCCCGGGGCTGGCCGGCTTGCCCTGCGCCGCCGCCGGGGAGCGTGGGGCCGCTGTCTGCGCCCCCGTCTTCTCGGTGTCGGAGGCGCGACTCATCAGCACCCTTCGAACCCTTCGGTGAGGCACTTTTCTTCGGGGTTCAGCTGCAGCGCCCTGTCGATGTCGGCCTGGGCCGCCGCGGTCTCGCCGGCTTCGTTCTCCAGGCGCGCCCGCACGTAATAGAGGACCCAGTTGTTTTCCTCGCGGTCGATCGCCTCGGTGATCCGCTCGCGAGCGGTCGCGAAGTCCCCCTGCGCCTGCGCCAGCAGCCCCAGCTCGAGGTAGGGGCTGGCCGCCCAGGGCTCGATCGAGCGGGCGGTGTTGGCGTGGTCGACGGCGGCGACGTAGTCACCGTCGGCGGCGGCAGCACGGCTGGAGTCGAGCTCGCGGTCGACCAGCAGCGGCCCGACCAGGGCCAGGGCGGTTATCCAGGCCAGCGCCAGCCCGGCGACCGCGAGCCCGAAGCGCCGCTGCGCCCCCTGACCGTTGGCGCTCGCCTGCGCCCGCGCCAGCTGCGCGCAGCGGCCGGCGACGAGGGCCGCGGTGACGAGGAAGAAGACGACGCCGAGGCCGGTGATCTCCCAGAACCAGTCGATCGCCGCGGCCACCGCGAAGGCGATCGCCGCCGCCAGCAGCGCCGCGTAGAACTCCCGCTGGACCCCGCTCGCCGCCCGCCAGGCAGCGAACCCCGTCCACAGCAGCGTTCCGACCATCGCCAGCATCAGCAGGCCGCCGATCAGGCCGAGCTCCGCGAAGGCCTCGAGGTAGAGCGAGTGGGCATCGAGCACCGGCACCGGGATCTCGCGCAGCTGGTCCCAGCTGAACTGGTAGGTGCCGGCGCCGTGGCCGGCGATCGGGTCTTCGCCGAAGGCGTCGATCGCGACCCGCCAGAATTCGTCGCGGCCGGTGCCGGAGAAGGTGTTGAAGCGTTCCTCCGGTTTGGTCAGCTGCAGGTCGGAGTTGGTGAACTGATCCCAGGCGCGGCCTCCGACCGCGACCGCGGCCCCGATCGCCAGCAGCGCCGCGACCACCGCGATCCACCGCAGGACTCTGCCGTCGCGCGAGAGCGCCACCGCCCGCTGCGCCAACCCGCCCTGGCGCCGCTCCAGCCGCCGCATGCCGGCGAACAGGAGCAGGGTCAGGGCAGTGCCGGCGAGCAGGATCAAGAGCACGGTCAGGCCCTGGTCGACGGCGGCCTGGGTGGGCAGGTTGTCGGCGAGGTCGCGGCGGTCCTGGACCGCGAGCACCGCGGGCATCGCCCCGATCGCCCCGATCGCCAGCGTGCCGAGCAGCCAGAGGCGGTCGTGGGAGAGGATCGCGAGGGCCGCGCAGGCGACCACCAGGGCCAGCAGGCCGCCGCGCGAGTAGGTGAGGTAGAGGGCCAGCAGCACCGCCGGCAGCACCGCCACCGCGCACCAGCGCAGGGCGACGGTCAGCGAGCGCCGGCTGAGCCAGAGGATCAGCATCGCGCCGATCGCCGCGGCGACCCCGTTGGCGTTCCAGTAGTCGAGCGGGTAGCTGGTCCGGGCGCCGCTGCCGAGGCCGTCCGCAACCGAGACCAGATCGGGCAGGAGGCGGCTGGCGAGGCCCATCAGGGCGATGCCGATCAGGCCAATTGCGACGCCTTCAGCGAAACGTTGGCGCCTTTGGTCGGTTTGGGCGATCAGGAATGCGGCAAGGAAGACTCCGAGGTAGACCAGCACGCGGTCGACCTCGGTGACGCTCAACTCGATCGAACCGGACCAGAGAGAAGAGATTGCTGAAAAAAGCGCCACAGCCCCGATCAGCCCACTCGTCCAGTAGAACGGGCGCGCCAGCACCGCTCGGCTCGCCGCCCCGAGGGCGAGCAGGACAACCACAACCAGCCAGACCGCGAGGCCGGCGACGTGCCGTTCGCTCAGGTCGAAGCCCCCTCCGGCCAGGGCCAGACCGAGGATCAGCGCGACCGGAGCGAAGAACGCCGCCCATTCCTCTAACCTTGCGCGGAATGCATCGGCCCCGCCACCGCCGCCGTAGCTCGGCCCGACCCGCCTTCTTGCTTCTGTCAGTGCTTGCTCTGCTGGCATTTGCTTGCTTTCCGCTGCTCGCTCAGGCCGAAGGTCCTGCGCAGTACGAAACCGAAGTGCCCGACGTTCCGACCGAAACCAAGAAGCACAACTCGATCGACGAACCCGACGCGGGCAAGTCCAACGACGGTGGCGGCACGGCTCCGGATACTCCTGAAACCGAAGATGAATCCGAAAGTCTTGGGGGAACTGGAGGCAATCAGGGCTCCGGCGGAGGAAACGGTAGTGGGGGAGCCAACGCCAACAACGGCGGCGGCACCGGCCAGGGTAGTCCAGGCAACGGCTCCAACGGCGGCGAGAAGGCCAGCGTGGGAGGGAATACCCCGGTGGTCAACCCCGCGCAGCCGGTCGATGGCGGCGGTTCGTCCTCGCCCCTGGTCCCGATCCTGATCGCGGTCGCAGTCCTGGCCGCGATATCGATCGGCGCGGTTGTGATTCGCCAGCGCCGTCAGGGCGGCGGCTCCGGCGGCCAGGTCTCGCCCACCAAGGCGAGCTAGCCCGATGCGGAGAGCGACGATGCAGATCAGCGGTCGTGTGCGTGCCTGTGCGGCGCTGCTGGCGGTGGCGCTGCTGGCCCTGATGGCCTGCGCCGGCGCCGCCTCCGCCCTGCCCGCGAAGTTCTGGGGCGCGGTGCCGCAGTCAACGCCAAGCGAAGAACACATCCAGCGGCTGAAGCGGGGCGGCGTGAAGACGATGCGGGTCCCGATCGACTGGGGCGGGGTGCAGCAGGGCGGCAAGACCGCCCCGTTCAACTTCGCCGGAACCGACGTGATCGTCGAACGGGCGGCCAAGGCGAATATTGAGCTGCTGCCGTTCCTGACCGGTGCTCCCAGCTGGGCGATTCCCAACGTCTTCGTCCCCGGCGACCGCAACGCGAAGGCGCCGGCGCGCCTGCCGGCGTCGGGACCGGCCGCCAGCTACTGGAAGAAGTTCGTCGTCGCCGCGGTCGCGCGCTACGGCACCACCGGCAGCTTCTGGGCTGACAACCCGGGCCTGCCCAAGCGCCCGGTCAAGGTCTGGCAGATCTGGAACGAGCCGAACTTCAAGTACTTCATCGCCCATCCCAATCCGGCCGAATACGGCCGCCTGGTCAAGCTCTCCTACACGGCGATCAAAACGGTCGACCCCAGCGCCCAGATCCTGCTCGGCGGCCTCTTCGCCGAACCGAAGGGGTGCGTGAAGGAAGCGCGGCCGAAGAGCCCATGCGCGACCGACTTCCTCGAAGCGATGTACAAGAAGACGCCGGGGATCAAGTCGAAGTTCAACGCCGTCGCCCTGCACCCCTACTCGAACACCTACCAGGAAGTCGGTCCCCGGATCGAAGCCTTCCGCCAGGTGCTGGCGAAGAACAAGGACGCCGCCAAGGGCCTCTGGATCACCGAGCTGAGCTGGTCCTCGCAGCCGCCCACCGGCGGCAACACCTTCGCCAAGGGCGAAGCCGGCCAGGCCCGGCAGCTGAAGGGCGCCTTCACCCTGCTGCGCAGCAAGCAGGCCAAGTGGAAGCTCCAGCGGGTCTACTGGTTCTCGGTCGACGACGCCGCCGGCGCCTGCAACTTCTGCGACGGCTCCGGCCTGTTCGGCGAAGACTTCCAGCCGAAGAAGGCCTGGTACGAATACGTCAAGTTCGCCGGCGGCACCCCGTAGCGACGCCGCCGACGGGCCGTTTTGTCGACATATAGGCGACTTTTCGGCCCGTCGGCCGTAGGGCCCGGGTCGGCGGCTGCGTAAGATCGGTGGGTTGGCCACCGCGAAGAAACGCACCCCGAAGTCTGATCCGCTGGCGCCGTTCAGCGCGCCGGTTCGGCGCTGGTTCGAAGCCTCCTTCGAGGGGCCGACCCCCGCGCAGGCCGGCGGCTGGAAGGCGATCTCCGGCGGCGACAACGCGCTGATCTGCGCCCCGACCGGGTCGGGCAAGACGCTCGCCAGCTTCCTCTGGGGCATCGACAAGCTGGCCCGGGGCGAGGAGGAGGGGGGAGCCCCGCTCGGCACCGGCGTCCGCCTCGTCTACGTCTCGCCGTTGAAGGCGCTCTCCTACGACATCGAGCGCAACCTGCGGGCGCCTCTGCGCGGCATCGGCGCCGACATCGCTGTCGGCCTGCGCACCGGCGACACCTCCCAGAAAGACCGCCGGGCGATGGCGAAAACCCCGCCCGACATCCTCATCACCACCCCCGAGTCGCTCTACCTGATGCTCTCCTCCCAGGTCCGCGAGATCCTCGCCACGACCGAAGCGGTGATCGTCGACGAGATCCACGCGGTAGCTCAAACCAAGCGCGGCGCCCATCTAGCCCTCACCCTCGAGCGACTTGATCATCTGGTGCGCGCGGGGGCGGATGGGGTGGGTGGCACCGTAGGGGGGCCCATCCCCGAGGAAGCTTTAGCTACCGCAGGGGATGGGGGGTCCCCTGCGGTGACAGGACCCGCCCCATCCGCCCCCATCCAGCGCATCGGGCTGTCGGCGACCCAGCGGCCTCTGGAGCGGATTGCGCAGTTCTTGGTCGGGCCGAAGCGGAAGTGCGAGATCGTCGATGCGGGACACCGCAAGGATCTGGACCTGGAGATCGTCGTGCCGGTCGACGACATGGCCGACCCCGGCGCCCCCGCCTACCCGTCCGAGGACGGCCTGCCGCCCACCGAAGTCGAGCCCTCCGCCCACATCCGCTCGATCTGGCCGGCGATCTACCCGAAGCTGGCGGAGCTGGTCTCCGAACACACCTCGACGATCATCTTCGTCAACAACCGCCGAGCCTCCGAGCGCCTGGCCAAGCGGATGAACGAGCTCGCCAACGGAGAAGGAGAGCATGAGCTTCCCGCGACCGAGCACGGCGGGCACGGCGGGGGAGGGTCTGGGGAGGACTCGCCTTCGCAACAGCGGGGAGGCTCAGTTGAGTCCTCCCCAGACCCTCCATCGACGGGTTACGCCGAGATCGCTCGCGCGCATCACGGATCGCTTAGTCACGAGGAGCGGACGGTGGTGGAGGAGATGCTCAAGTCGGGGGAGCTGCCGTGCCTGGTGGCGACCTCGTCGCTCGAGCTGGGGATCGACATGGGGGCCGTGGATCTGGTGATCCAGGTCGAGTCGCCGAAGTCGGTGACCCGTGGGCTGCAGCGAATCGGGCGCGCCGGGCACGGGCTGGGCGAGACCTCCAAAGGCCGGATCTTCCCCAAATACCGCGGCGACCTGCTCGAGTGCGCGGTGGTCGCCCGGCGCATGCGCGAAGGCGAGATCGAGGAGACGACGATCCCCCAGAACCCGCTCGACGTGCTCGCCCAGCACCTGGTCTCGATGGCGGCGCTGGACGAGTGGGAGATCGACGAGGTCGAGCGCCTGGTCACCGCCACCGAGTCCTTCCGCGAGCTCTCCCGCGAGCAGCTGGAGAACGTGCTCGACATGCTCGACGGCCGCTACCCCTCCGACCGCTTTGCCGAGCTGCGGCCGCGGATCGTCTGGGACCGCACCCAGGGCACCATGCACGGCCGCAAAGGCTCGCGCCAGCTGGTCGTCACCAACGCCGGCACGATCCCCGACCGCGGCCTCTACGGCGTCCACCTGCCCGACGGCCGCCGGGTCGGCGAGCTCGACGAGGAGATGGTCTACGAGGCGCGCCCGGGCCAGACCTTCCTGCTCGGCGCCAGCACCTGGCGGATCGAGGAAATCACCCGCGACCGGGTGATCGTCGTCCCCGCTCCCGGCGCTCCCGGCGCCGTCCCCTTCTGGCGCGGCGACGGGATCGGCCGCCCGGCCGAGCTCGGCAAGGCGATCGGCGCCTTCTCCCGTGAGGCGGTCTCGCGCGAGCCGGCCGAGCTCGCCGCCGAGTACGACCTCGACGAGCGCGCCGCCAACAACCTCGTCACCTACCTGCGCGAGCAGCAGCAGGCGACGCGCGTTGTCCCCTCCGACGAGACGATCGTGGTCGAGCGCTTCCGCGACGAGATCGGCGACTGGCGCCTCTGCATCCTCTCCCCCTACGGAGGCCGCGTCCACTCCGCCTGGGGGTTGGCGCTGGCGGCGAAGATCCGCGCCGAGCACGACCTCGAGGCCGACGCGATCTGGTCCGACGACGGCATCGTCATCCACCTCCCCGACGCCGACGAGGCGCCCTCCTCGGACATGGTCCTGATCGACCCCGACGAGATCGAGGACCTGATCGTCTCCGAGCTCTCCGGCTCGGCCCTGTTCGGCGCCCGCTTCCGCGAGAACGCCTCGCGCTCGCTGCTGATCCCGCGCGCCTACCCCGGCAAGCGCACGCCGCTCTGGCAGCAGCGGCTGAAGTCCCAGAGCCTGCTCGAAGTCGCTCGCGACTTCCCCCGCTTCCCGGTCATCCTCGAGACCTACCGCGAGTGCCTGCAGGACGTGCTCGACCTGCCCGCCCTGCGCGACCTGCTCTCGAAGCTGCACTCGCGCCAGCTCAGCCTGGTCGAGGTCGAGACCCCGACCGCCTCGCCCTTCGCCTCCTCGCTGCTGTTCGACTACGTCGCCACCTACATGTACGAGGGGGACACGCCGAACGCCGAGCGCCGGGCGGCGGCGCTGGCGCTCGACCGCGACCTGCTGCGCGAGCTGCTGGGCCAGGAGGAGCTGCGCGAGCTGATCGACCCGGCGGCGCTGGAAGAGGTCGAGGAGCAGCTCCAGCACCGCACCGAGGCCGGTCGTGCCGGCGACCGCGATGCCCTCCAGCAGATCCTCCGCAACCTCGGCGACCTCAGCGCCGAGGAGTGCGCCGAGCGGGTCGAGGCCGGCTACTCGGCCGCCTCGATGCTGGAGAAACTGGTCGCCGAGCGCCGCGTCGCCAAGGTCCGGATCGCCGGTGAGGAGCGCTACATCGCCGCCGAGGACGCCGGCCTGTACCGCGACGCGCTCGGGGTGCCGCCGCCCGGCGGTCTGCCGGAGGTCTTCCTCGAGGAGCACCCTGACGCGATGCGCACCCTGGTCCGCCGCTTCGCCCGCACTCACGGGCCCTTCCCGACCGGGCGCGCGGCCGAGCGCTACGGCGTCGACCCGCTGCCGGCGCTGCGTGAGCTCGAGTCCGAAGGGGCGCTGGTCCGTGGCGAGCTGCTGCCGGGCGGGACCGAGCGCGAGTGGTGCGACTCCGAAGTCCTGCGGCGGGTGCGCCGGGCCAGCCTGGCGCGGCTGCGCAAGGAGGTCGAGGCGGCCGACACGCGTGAGCTCGCCCGCTTCCTGCCCAGCTGGCAGAACGTCGATGCCTTCCGCCGCGCCGGCGCCGGCATCGACCGCCTGCGCGAAGCGCTGGGGCCACTGCAGGGGGTGGCGCTGACGCCGAAGGTGTGGGAGGCCGACGTGCTGCCGCGCCGGCTTGGCGCCTACTCGCCGACCTGGCTCGACGAGCTCTGCACCAGCGGCGAGGTGGTCTGGGTCGGGGCCGGCGCGCTCGGCCGCTCCGACGGCCGCGTCGCCCTCTACTTCCGCGAGGACGTCCGCCTCGCCGGGCCGCCGCCGGCCAACGCCAAGCTGGAGGAGCCCAGCGGCGAGGTCCACGAGGCGATCCGCGAGCGCCTCGCCGCCGGCCCCTCGTTTTGGCTCGACCTGCTGGCCGACCTCGACCACCCCGGCGAGGATCTCCACAACGCGCTCTGGGACCTCGCCTGGTCGGGCGCCGTCACCAACGACGCCTTCGCGCCGCTGCGAGCCCCGCGCCTGCGCGCGGCCGGCTCCGTCGAGCGCCAGGGCCGCCGCTTCGCCCGCCGCCGCTCGACCGCCGGCGCCGCCGTCCAGGGCCGCTGGTCGCTGACCGCGCCGCTGTTCGCCAACGCCCCCGGCCCCGGTGCCCGCCTGCGCGCCCAGGCCGAGCTGATGATGGAGCGCTACGGGATCGTCACCCGCGAGACCGTGCTCGCCGAGGGTGTGCCCGGCGGCTTCTCCACCCTCTACGCCGAGCTCGGCAACCTCGAGCTGCTCGGCACCGCCCGCCGCGGCTACTTCGTCGAGGGCCTCGGCGGCGCCCAGTTCGCACTGCCCGGCGCGGTCGAGCGGCTGCGCTCCCTGCCCGAAGCCGACGGCTCCTATCTCCTCCTCGCCGCCACCGACCCCGCCA
>JBFXEM010000068.1:0-8171 GCA_050180135.1 Solirubrobacterales bacterium
TCTCTACCTCTCCCAGGAGGGACGCGGGATCGGGCTGCTGAACAAGCTGCGCGCCTACAAGCTGCAGGAGGAAGGGCTCGACACGGTCGAGGCCAATCTCGAGCTCGGGCTGCCGGCCGATCTGCGAGACTACGGGATCGGCGCCCAGATCCTTGCCGACCTCGGGCTCACCAGCATTCGGCTGCTGACCAACAACCCGAAGAAGATCCACGGGCTGGAGGGCTACGGACTGCGGATCAGCGATCAGCTCCCGATCGCGCCGGCAGCCAATCCCCACAACAGCGCCTACCTGCAGACCAAGGCCGAGCGGATGGGGCACCTGATGCAGCTCGCCGGCCCCGCCGCTGCCTGAGCGTCTTCGGTCAGGCCTGCGGGGTGACGGCGGCGAGGCTGTCGGAGGCGGCGATCGCTCGTGCCAACTCGACCAGGCCCAGGCCCTGCAGCCGCGCCCGCTCGGCCACGTCGGCGAGCAGGCGGCGATCCTCGCCGAAGCCGGCGTGGCTGACGTAGAGGCCGGGGGAGACGACGTGGGTGGCGAAGAAGTCGACGAGCACGTCGCGCATGCGGCCGAGGCCGAGGAAGTGGTGGTCAGAGGCCCCGGTGGCGACCAGGGCGGCGGCGCGGCCGGTCAGCGGCGCCTCGGTCTCGCCCCACATGCCGCGCGGAACGGAGTCGACGAGCTGCTTGAACGGGCTCGCGAAGGTTGCCCGGTACATCGGCGAGCCGAAGACGAAGGCGTTGGCGCCGAGCATCGCCTCGACGGCCTGCTCGACCGTCGTCGGGTCCTCGCCCCCGAGGTGGACGAGTTTCGTCTCGGCGCCGCCCTCCGTCGCGGCGTCGAGGACCGCTTCGAGCGCCGTGCCGGTGCGCCCCGGTCCAGTTGGGGAGCAGTCGATGCCGAGCACTCTGGCGGTTCCCGAAGCCATATCGCAACTCTATTCTAGGTTAGAATCTCTTCGTGGAGAAATTGTCACTTCCGGCCTTGCTGGCCCCCGGCGGGGCGCCGTACCAGGTCGGCATCACGGTCCCGAAGCTGGAGCCGGCCGTCGAGGCGTACATCGCCGTCACCGGCGGGGGCCCCTTCTCCGTCTGGACCTACGACCGCAGCGAGCTGGTAAAGGAGTCGGCCTTCCGCGGCGAGGACGCCCCCTACGCGGCGCGGATCGCGATCGACGCCAGCTCACCCCAGGTCGAGTACATCGAGCCGATCGACGGCGGCGTCTCGATCGTCCATGAGCATGTCGAGCGCCACGGCTACGGATTGCACCATCTCGGCTTCAAGGTCGACGATTTCGAGGCCGCGATCGCGGCCATGGACGCGGCCGGGTTCGCGCCGATCCAGTCGCTCTCGGGTTGGGGCCTCGACGGCGATGGCGCCGCCGTCTTCTTCGACACTTTCGAGGCGCTCGGCTTCTGGGCCGAGATCGTCTCTCCGGCGGCCCGTCGCCGGCCCCCGCACGGCTCGATCCCGGCCGCCTGAGGCGGCTCAGCTCCCGCCGGGCTGGGGAACGCCGGGCTCGCTGCCGAGCTCGCGGTAGCGCTCGCGCAGCTGCGCCTTCAGGACCTTGCCGCTGGCGTTGCGCGGCAGCTCGTCGACCGCGACGAACTGCTTCGGGCACTTGTACCCGGCCAGCCGTTCGCGGGCGAAGGAACGCATCGCCTCGGGATCGAGCTCGGCGCCCTCGACCAGGACCAGCAGCGCGCACCCGACCTCCGTGTACTTGGCGTCGGGGATCGCGATCACGGCCGCTTCATCGACCTCGGGGTGCGTGGTCAGAGCGGCCTCGACTTCGGCCGGGGAGATGTTCTCGGCGCCGCTGCGGATCATGTCCTTCTTGCGTCCGGCCAGGAACAGGAGGCCGTCGCTCACCTGGCCGACGTCGCCGGTATGCAGCCAGCCGCCCTCGGTGAAGGTAGCCGCGGTCTCCTCCGGGCGCCGCCAGTATTCGGTCGTCGTCCCGGGGCCGCGGATCCAGACCTCGCCGACCTCTCCTTCGGCGGCGTCGGCGCCGTCCTCGCCGACCACTTTCACTTCCTTCAGCGGGAAGGGGCGGCCGATGCTGCCCGGATATCGGGCGCCCAGCGCGCCCGGTAGGCAGGTCGACTGGGTCGCCTCGGTGAGGCCGTAGCCCTGGACTATCTCGACCTCTGGGAAACGCCTCGCGGCCTCTTCCAGGGCCCAGGGGACGATCGGGTCGCCCCCGGTGAGGATGCGCCGCAGGGAGGGCAGCCGCTCGGCCGCGAAGCCCTCGAGCCGGAGCAGGTCGTAGACCATGAAGGGGAAGACCATGACGTCGGTGACGCCGTTGGCGGCGACGATCTCGACCAGGCGGCGTATGTCGAACTCACCGCTGGCCATGAAGACCGCCCGACCGTGGCTGAGCAGCGCCGGCAGCAGCAGGACCTCGAACCCGGCCGCATGGTATAGCGGGCCCGCCGTCATTGCGACCGTCTCCGGGCCGAAGCCGAACTCGAGCGCCTGGCTGGCGGCACTCCCGATCGCGGTGTCGTGAGTCCAGACCGCGGCCTTCGGGAAGCCGGTGGTGCCGGAGGTGTACATCAGCATCAGCGGGTCGGTGCCGTCGGGGTAGGGCAGGCCGGGGTCGGCGGTGCCGGGGGCGAAGACCTCGGCAGCGTCGATCAACTCCAAGCCGCAGGCGCCGGCGTCCCCGAACATGACCAGCGAGCGGGTCGGGATGGCCGCCGCCACCTGCTCGATTCGCTCGACGAACTCCGGCTGCATGCAGAGCACCGCGCAGCCGGAGTCCTCGAGCGCGAACTGCAGCTCGGGAGCGGTGAGGCGGAAGTTGAGGCGAACCGAGATCGCGCCAATGCGCGTGATCGCGAAGTGCAGCGAGAGGTAATCGGTGCAGTTGCGCATCAGGATCCCGACGCGGTCGCCGCGACCGACGCCGAGCGCCAGCAGGCCGTTGGCGATCTCGGACTGGCGGCGGTAGAGATCGTCGTAGGTGAGGTGCTCGTCGGTCTCGAAGGAGAGAGCAATCCGCTCGCCTTTGCCGAGCGGCAGCTGCAGCTGCGGAGAGCGCGTGATCCAACCCAGATCCATGCCTGAATTCTAATTGAAATTCAGATATTGCGAGGGCGCGGAAGCCACACCACGGAGCAGGCTCGAGGGCCTGAGCTGGCTCAGCCGGGACGTTTGAAGGCGGCTGCCATCGCCGCCCGTGCTGGCATGCCGACCGAGGCCGGGCGGCCGGCGGAGATGCCGCCGTCGACGGCGAGGTCGATCCCGTTGACGAAACGGGATGCGTCGCTCAGCAGCCAGGCGGCGGTGGCCGCGACGTCTCCCGGCTGACCCGCGCTGGGCAGCGCTTGCCACTGCGAGACGATCTCGGTGAAGGCGGCTTCGGGGGTCGCCATGCGATCGGCCTCATCGGGGTCGATACCGGCGGCCTTGGCGAACATCCCGGTCAGGATCGGGCCGGGGCAGATGCCGTTGACGCGGATTCCCGACTCGCCGAGCTCGACCGCGGCGCTGCGGACGATCTGCACGACGGCGGCCTTGCCGGCGGAGTAGGCGACTCCCGACCAGCCGCCGGCGTGGGCGGCGACGCTGGTCAGGTGCACGATGCTCCCGCGTTTGCGCGGGAGCATCGCCCTGGCCGCGTGCTTGGTGGTCGCGAGCGCGCCCCCGGCGAGCGTCGCGACGAGGCGTTCGAACTCGGGCACGTCGACCTCGGCCAGCGGCGTTCCCGGCAGCGACTCGCCGGCGCAGTTGACGACGCCGTCGACCTGGCCGAAGCGCTCCAGTGCGGTCGTGAACAGCGCTTCGACCTCGGCCTCCACGCCGATGTCGGCACGCTGGAAGACGGCCGAGCCGCCAAGCTCGGCGGCGAGCTCGCTCCCGGCCCGCTCGCGGCGCCCGGCGAAGATGACGTCGGCGCCTTCGGCGACCAGCAGTCGCGCCGTCGCGGCTCCGATCCCGCTGGTCGCTCCGATCACGACGACTGCCTTTCCCTTGACGCTCACTTGCTTCCACCGCCCTCCCGGATCGCCGCGATCACGGCGCTCTTTGCCTTTTCAATGAAGCCGGCGCGGTTCTCGGCCACCCACCGATCGGAGCGCAAGCGCGGTTCGGCGGAGCCCTGGTAGCGCGGGAAGACGCGATCGGCGATCAGCTCGTAGGAGCGCGCGGTCGCTTCGCGGTCGGCCCAGTCGTGGGTCATGAAGACGTAGGTTCCGAAGCCCCCGGTGTGGCCCAGCAGGCGGTCGATCTGGGCGCAGGCCATCTCCGGGGTGCCGATCACGCCCAGCCCTTCGGCGTTGAGCGAGTCGATCATCTCTTCGCGGGTCGTGCCCTCCCCGGCCAGGGGCAGAGCGTTGACGCGTCGGAAGTAGTCGAACCAGTCCTCGAGGCCGAAGGCGACCTCGGCCCGGGCCTGCTCCTCGGTGGCGGCGATGTGCATTGGGCCGACCAGGCGCCAGCGCTCACGGGCGACCGTCGTCCCCGCCGCCTCGGCGCGCTCCTCCATCAACTTCCAGTGGTCGCCGAGGACGTCGAACCCTCCCTGGTGGGTGGCGCCGATCGAGATCAGGCCCGCGCCCAGGCCCCCGGCCAGTTCGGGCCCGCTGGGCGAGGTCATCGCCGCGACCACGATCTCCATCGTCGGCTGCGAGTAGGGCAGCACCTGCAGGGATGCATCGCGGAGGGTGAACCAGTCGGTCTCGGCGCTGACCGTCTCGCCCGCCAGTAGCTTCGCGACCACCTCCATCCCCTCCGCCAGCATCGCTCGCTGGCGGCGGGGGTCGAGCCCGAGCATGTGCGAGTCCGAGGGCAGGGCCCCGGGCCCGACGCCGAAGATCGCCCTGCCGCGGGTCAGGTGATCGAGCAGGACCATACGGTCGGTGACCAGGAACGGGTGGTGGTAGGGGAGGGAGACGACGCCGGTTCCGAGCCGGATCCGGCGGGTGCGGGCGGCCGCGGTGGCAACCATCAGGTCGGGGGCGGGGACGATCTCCCAGCCGGTCGAGTGGTGCTCGCCGAACCAGACCTCGTCGTAGCCGAGCCGATCAAGCCGCTCGACCAGCTCGAGGTCGCGCTCGAGCGCCAGCGTCGGATTGCCTTTGGCCGGGTGGACCGGCGGCATGAATGCCCCGAAGCGCATTGCCCCGCTCAGAGCAACTCGATCAGCAACCCGTTGGCGGACTTCGGGTGGATTACCGCGCGCGGTCCTTCGCTCTCGCTGGCGGCCTCGCGGTCGATCACCGTGACACCCTTCTCGCGAAGGTCGGCGCCGGCGCTGGTCGCGTCGTCGACGAAGAAGGCGGCGTGGTAGACGCCCTCGCCCTTGGTCGCCAGACGCCGTGCGATCGCGTTGTCCATGTCGGTCTTGTCGAGCGGTTCCATCAGCTCGACGCAGGCGGCTTCCTCGCGGCTGGGGCCGGGAGAGACGAAGGCGTTGCGAACCCCCTCGACCTCGATCGTCTCTTCGCTGACGACCACCAATCCATAGCGGTCGCACCACTCTTCGACAGCGCGGTCGAGGTCGTTGACCACGATCCCGATGTGGCTCATGCTCTTGATCAAGGTAGCTCCTGTGTTTCGGGTTGACTGCGGTGGCGCCTCGCCTCAGGCGAAGGCGGGCATTACCTGCTCGGCGAACATCTCGACCGTCTCCGCCGAGGTGGGGACGATGATCGTGTAGGTGACCCCGGCCTTCTCGACGCGGCGCGCGAGCTCCTCGACCACTTCCTCTGGGGTTCCGAGCAGGCAGGTGGGCGAGCGTTTGGCCAGCTCGACGTCCTCGACGCCGAGCCGGGCCGAGAGCTTGGCCAGGGCCGGGTCCTTGGGGTCCTCGACCAGCCGGGTCATTGCCAGCCCGCCGATCTCGATCGCCATCGGGTCGCGGCCGGCCTCCTCGGTCAGCCTGCGCAGCAGGCCGACCTTCTCGGTCAGCGTCTGCATCGTGAACCCTTCGATCGCTTCCCGATCCTTGAGGAAGTCCTTGCCGCCGGAGGTCGGCGGGATCAGGTTGACGATGTCGGCCTCTTCGGCGGAGATCCTCAGCATCCGCTCGCTGGAGCCCCCGAGCATCAGCGGGATGTGGGGCTGCTGAACGGGCCGTGGGTGGCTGTTCGCGTCCTGGATCGAGAAGTACTCGCCCTCGAAGCTGGGCGAGTCCTCGGTCCACATCGCCTTGAGGATCTTGATCGTCTCGTGCAGGCGCGCGATCCGCTCTTTGGCGGGCGGGAACTCGTAGCCGTGGGCCTCGTACTCAGAGCGCTGCCAGCCGGCGCCCAGCCCGAGCACGAGCCGGCCGTCGCTGAGGTGGTCGATCGTCGCCGTGATCTTCGCCAGCATCGCCGGCGTCCGGTAGGAAGCCGATGCGACGGCGGGGGCGACCCTGATCGTGCTCGTTACCGCCGCGATCGCGGCCAGCGTCGTGAAGCACTCCATCTGCGGCGTGTCCGGCGGCCCGATCTGGGGCACGAAGTGGTCGTTGATCGAGACCGAGAAGAACCCTTTCTCCTCCGCGTCGAGCGCGACCTCCTTCGCCGCCGCAAAGTCCCGCTGGGGCAGGTACATGCCGAATTTGGCCTTGCTCATCCTCTCCTCTTTCCTCGCGCCGAGTTTCCTGATTCCCGGAATAATCTAACGCAGCTTCGATCCTAGTGCCCGAGGGCTGGCTCGCCCTGCCGGCGCGGCGCGAGCCAGCGCTCGGCCGGCCTCTCGTCGCCGCCGAAGTGGCTCGCGTCGACCAGGACGAAGAGCCCGCGGGCGGCCGAGAAGAGCTCTTCCCGCGCCCCAGCTCAGCCACGGCCCAGACCTCGTGGCCCTCCGTTCGCTCGATGCAGAACTCGATCCGCCGGGTTGTCGGAACCGCGGGCGAAGCAGCGAGGATTTATGCGGCGCCTGGACTCGGACTTTGCCGGTGTTCAAATCCACGTTAGATTAGTATAGGAGCCGACTGGCGCACCTGGGCCCGGTCGTAAGGGAAAAGCCAGAGAGGGGGAGCACCCGATGTCGAAACCGGCCGTGCCGATCGCCGAGATCTACCGGCAGTGCCATCTTCAGTTCGCCGACCGCAGGGCGCTGCGCGACGACCGCCGCGGCCTCACCTTCGGCGAGCTGGGCGCCCAGGCCCGCCGCTTCGGCAACGCCCTGCGGGACAGGGGCGTGGCCGACGACGCCCGCGTGGTGATGGTCGCCCCCAACAGCTGCGACTGGGTTGTCGCCGACCAGGGACTGGCGCTGGGCGGGTACACGCGGGTCGGTGTGTTGCCGCGCCTGCACGCCTCCGAGGTGGCCCAGATCGCCGCCGACATCGACCCCTCCGCGGTCCTCGTCGACGCCGAGTGGCTGGCCGCCAACGGGACCGACTGGATCCCCCCGCAGGTCAGCGAGATCGTGATCCTCGGCGACAACGCCGAGATCGCCGAGAACCACGTCCGCTTCGAGGACTTCGTCGCCTCCGGCAGCGAGGACGAGCTGCCCGACCCCGATCCCGAGTCGATCGTCTGGGTCATGTACACGTCCGGTTCGACCGGGCTGCCGAAGGGTGTGCTGGCGAGCCAGCGCTCGATCGGCGCGATGCTCCGGAACGGCCTCAAAGAGGTCGAGTTCCGGGCCGACGACATCGCCGTGCACACCGCCCCCGTCAGCCACTTCACCGGCTCGATCCACATCGCGGTCGGCGCCGTGGGGGGGCTCAACATCCTCAAACCCGGTTTCGAGGTCGGCGAAGTGATCGAGATCGCCAGCGCCGGCGAGGTCACGGTCCTGCCACTGGTGCCGACGATGATCACGATGCTGATCGAGGAGCTCGGGCGCCGTGGCGCCCCCGAAGGTGGGATCGGGGCCGTGCGCATGATCCCCTATGCCGGCTCGGCGATCCAGCCCGACCGTGCCGCCAAGGCACGCGAGTTCTTCGGCGAAGTGATGACCCAGTTCTACGGCGCCAGCGAGGCCCCCTTGCCGATCACGGTTCTGCAGCCCGGCGATCACGTCGACGTCGCCAAGGAGGGTGGGCTGCCGCGCCTCGCCTCCGCCGGCCGCAGGGCTCACTACGTCGGCCTGGAGATCCTCGACGAGGAGGGCAAGCCGCTGCCGGCCGGGGAGACCGGGGAGTTCAGGGTCTCCGGCGAACAGGTCGCGCCCGGCGACTGGCGCCAGCCCGAGGCGAGCGCCGAGGGCTGCGAGGACGGGTCGG
>JBFXEM010000069.1:0-8067 GCA_050180135.1 Solirubrobacterales bacterium
CTGGGCGGCGCGGCGAATCCTCGCCGAGCCCTCGTTCACGGCGCGGGCGCGGGAGATCGCCGCCTGGGGCCGCGAGCACGACGGCTCGGTGCGCGGCGCCGAACTGGTCGAGGAGCTCGCCTTCTCCCGGTCGACGCCCTAGCCGTCGATCCAAGTGGCGCTTTTGTTCCACCCCTCGGAACAAACTCGCCAATAGCTCCGGGGGTGGGACTCGAACCCACAACCCTTCGATTAACAGTCGAATGCTCTGCCGATTGAGCTACCCCGGAACGCTCGCCCGGCGCGATCCCGGACGGCTCGGAATTTACCGACTCGCGGCGCGGACCGTTGAGGCGCTCAGGACTCGACCCGCTGGGTATGCGCGATCTTCTCCACCAGCGCCGCCCGCTCGCGGCTGAGGGCGGCCCGGTGCTCGTAGTCGCCGCGCTCTCCGGCGGCGGCGATCTCACCCTCCAAACGGCGCTGCTCCAACAGCAGGAAGTTGAGCTCCATCGCCTCGCGCGAGGCCGGTTGGTCGTGGGAGAGCATCACCAGTTCGGAGATCAACCCGGCCATCTCGTCGTCGTGGGGAAGGTTGGAGGCGGGGTCGCCGGGGTTCTCGCGCAGCCAGTTGGCGGCGCGCAGGCCAGTGGCCGAGAGGTGGGCGTCGGTGAGGCGCTCGAGGTACTCCCGACCCTCCTGCGGCTGGGCGATGCACATCGCCAGCAGCGCCCGCTCGCGGCGCTCGCGGGAGGTCAGCTCGGCGGCGCGCGGCGGTTGCGCCTGGGCCCGCGGGGTCGCCTGACGGGTCGGCTGCGGCTGCTCGCCGCCGCTCGCCGGCTCGGCCGCGACGACCCGACCCATCACCATCGCCGGCTCCAGGTCCAGTCGCTCCGCCACCCGGCGCACGAGATCGTCGCGGCTCGCCGACTCCCCCATCCCGGCCAGGACCGGCGCCACCTCGGCCAGGGCGCGGTCGCGCTCGACCGGTGAGGAGACGTCGGTGCGGTCGAGCACCAGCCCGACCTGGAAGGAGGTCAGCTCCTCGGCCCGCTCGATCAGCGCCGCGAAGCGCTCCGCGCCGCCCTGCTCGGCCAGCATCTCCGCCGGGTCCACCCCGGCCGGCATCGCCGCCACCCGCAGTCGCATCCGCCGCCCGGCGGCGACGCGCTGGGCGCGCAGCATCGCCTCCTGGCCGGCCGAGTCGGCGTCGAGCGCCAGCACCACCTCGTCGACCATTCCCGAGAGCGTCGCCACCTGCTCGCCGGTGATCGCCGTTCCCATCACCCCGACCGCCTCCTCGATCCCGGCCTGGTGCAGGGCGAGCACGTCGGTGTAGCCCTCGACGACGACGGCGCGGCCGATTTTCGGGATCGCCGCTTTGGCCAGGTCGACGCCGTAGAGCATCTGGCTCTTGTGGAAGAAGTCGGTCTCGGCCGTGTTCACGTACTTGGCGCCCTGGTCGGAGCGCATCGCGCGGCCGCCGAAGCCGAGGGTGCGGCCGCGGCGGTCGCGGATCGGGAACATGATCCGCGAGCGGAAGCGGTCGTACTCGCGGCCCTGCTGGTTGCGCTGGGCAAGGCCGACGCCGTGCAGCTCGCCGACGCTGAAGCCCGCCTGCTGGCCGCGCACGAGGATCTTGTCCCAGGCGCTGGGCGCGTAGCCAACCCCGAAGGCGCGCAGCACCTGCTCGCCGAGGCCGCGCTCGGCCAGGTACTCGCGCGCCTTGGCCGCCTCTTTGGACTCCCACAGGTAATTGGCGTAGTAGGCAGCGGTGCGCTCCAGCAGCTGCTCGAGCCGGCGCCGCTGCTGGCGCTTTGCCTCGGCCCGCGGATCCTCCTGCTCGCGCTCAATCTCGACCCCGTAGCGGTCGGCCAGCAGCTCCACCGCCTCGGCGAAGCCGACCCCCTCCTTCTCCTCGACGAACTTGATCACGTCGCCGCCGACCCCGCAGCCGAAGCAGTGGTAGAGCTTCTCCTGCGGCTCGACCGAGAACGACGGCGTGCGCTCCTCGTGGAACGGACAGAGGCCGGTCCAGCGGGCGCCCTGGCGGCGCAGGTCGGTGTGCTGGGAGATCACCTCGACGATGTCGGCCGCCTGCTTGACGCGTTCCAGGCTCTCGGGGGAGATCAGCGCCATAGGGACGACCTCGCCACTGGATGGTGGGCGTGGCCAAGCAGATCAAGGACGCAGGGAGCGCCGTGTGCTCCGCACGCAAGCGACCGAGGACGCCGATATGCGCTGGTCACGGCCGCCATCAGAACTTCGACTCCTCGGGGACCGTGAGTTCGGTGAACTTGGCGATGCAGTAGCGGTCGGTCATCCCGGCGATGTAGTCGGCGACGCGCTGGCAGTCGCTGGCGGCGGGGTCCCAGCTGGGGACCTCGTCGGGGTGCTCCAGGTAGTGGGCGAAGAGGCCGCGCATCGCCGCTTCGACGCGGCCGTGCTCGCTCTGGGCGTCGGGCCCGAGGTAGACGCGCTCGAACATGAACTTGCGCAGCCGCAGCATCGCCATCCCGATCTCCTCGCTCTGGACGATGTCGCCGGCCGCGGCGGAGCGCTCGACGATGTCGGCGACGAGGGTGTCGATCCGGGTCGAGCCGGTCGGGCCCAGCAGCTCGATCTCGGCCTTGGGGAGGTCGTCGGGCCGTAGGATGCCGGCGCGCAGGGCGTCGTCGATGTCGTGGTTGATGTAGGCGACGCGGTCGACCAGCTTGACGATCCGGCCCTCCAGGGTGGCGGGCTTGGTCGGGCCGGTGTGGTTGAGGATGCCGTCGCGGACCTGGTTCGTGAGGTTGAGGCCCTGGCCGTCGCGCTCGAGCACGTCGACGACCCGAAGCGAGTGCTCGTTGTGCTTGAAGCCGATCGCGCAGCGCTCGCGCAGGGCGGCGTCGAGGGTCTCCTCGCCGGCGTGGCCGAAGGGCGGGTGGCCGAGGTCATGGCCGAGCCCGATCGCCTCGGTCAGATCCTCGTTGAGGCCGAGCGCCCGCGCCACCGTACGGGCGATCCCGCAGGCCTCCAGCGTGTGCGTGAGCCGGGTCCGGTAGTGGTCCCCCTCGGGGGCAACGAAGACCTGGGTCTTGTGCTTGAGCCGGCGGAAGGACTTGGAGTGGACGATGCGGTCGCGGTCGCGCTGAAACGGCGTCCGCAGCGGGCTGTTCGGCTCCTCGCGCTGGCGCTGGGCCGGGTAGGAGCGGGTCGCGTGCTCGGAGAGGAACTGCTCCTCCCAGGCGCGGATCCGGTCCTCGAAGGTGGTGGTCAGGGGCACCCGTCGATCATAAGGCGAGGCCGGCCCGGCGCCGGCCGGGCTACGCGGCCGCCCGAAGCTGCACGTGCGCGTGATGCTCCAGGGTCTCCCCCACCGCGCGCTCGACCTGGCGCAGCGCCAGCGGCTCGGCACGCGGCGCCTCGCTGAGCGGCTTCGCCAGGGCCTCGACCATGAAGGCGTGCGCCTCCTCGGTCAGCTCGAAGGAGCCCGCCTCGCAGCTGGCGCAGACGACGCCGCCGCCGGCGCCGGAGAAGCCGACCAGGTGCTCGGCCTCGCCGCAGCTGGTGCAGGAGGCCAGCTCGGGGACGAAGCCGGCCGCCAGCGCCAGCTTGAGCCGGAAGGCGAGCGCGACCTCGAGCTCGGCCGCGCGCGGCTGCCCGGGGTCGTCGAGCATCGAGAGATAGCGGCAGAGCAGGTTGTAGGCGTGCGGGTTGGGCTCGGCCGAGTCGAGCAGGCGCAGGACCGCGTCGCAGGCGCGGGCGCCGGCGCTCAGCGCCGGCCCGGAGGAGCGCAGCCGCGGGTAGCCCTCGATCGTGGCCACGTTGGTGACCGTGAGCAGGTCGCTGCGACCTTCATGGAGGACCAGATTGAGGCGGAAGAACGGCTCCAGGCGGCCCCCGAAGCGGGATTTCGGCTTGCGCGCGCCCTTCGCGATCGCCCCCAACCGCCCCCGCGTCTTCGAGTAGAGGTGGAGGATCCGGTCGGCCTCGCCGTAGCGGATGCTGCGCAGGACGATCGCCTCGGTCTTGACGGTCGTTCCGGCCATGGCACCAAGATTGAGGGACGAACCGGACGTTGGCGACTTAGTCGCTGATATCGCGACTAAGTCGCCAATCACCGTTTGCGACGGCGCGGTTTGCGGCGCAGCCGAACCTGGCAGCTCGGGCAGAAGTACGTAGAGCGGCCGGCGACGACGATGCGGACGATCTCGCCTCCGCAGGAAAGGCAGGGCTCGCCCTCGCGGGTGTGGACGAGGAACTTCTCCTGCATCGTCCCCTTCTCGCCGCGGCCGTCGCGGTAGTCGTCGATCGAGGAGCCGCCGGCGTCGATCCCAGCCTGAAGGGCGTCGACGACGGAGTCGCGCAGCGCCGTCAGGTGCTCGGGCTTCATCGACCCGGCGGGCGAGAGCGGGTGCAGGCGGGCGCGGTAGAGCGCCTCGTCGGCGTAGATGTTGCCGACCCCGGCGACTCCGGCCTGGTCGAGCAGGAACGACTTCAGCGGCGCCGTGCGGCCGGCCGCCATCGCGCCCAGCGCCTCCGGAGTGAACTCCGCCGAGAGCGGCTCGACCCCGACCCGGCCGGCGAAACGCCTCTCGAGGTCGGCGTTGGCGAGCAGGAACGCCTCGCCGAAGCGGCGCGGGTCGGTGAACCAGACCTCGCGGCCGTCGTCGAGCCCGAAGCGCGCCCGCAGGTGCTTGGCCGACGTCGTGCGCTCCCCCTGATAGAGCAGCCGCCCCTCCGAGGGGTCGAGCACGTCATCGCCCTCGACCAGAACCAGGTTCCCGGTCATCCGCAGGTGCATGACCAAGGTGCGCTCGCCGTCGAGGCCGAGCAGCAGGTACTTGCCGCGCCGTCCCAGGCCTTCGATCGTGGCCCCGGAGACCTCCTCACCCAGCCGCTCGGGCGGGACCGGCCGCGACCAGCGCCCGTCCAGGACCTCCAGCTCCGCGATCTTCCGCCCTTCCAGCTCCGGCTCCAGCTGCCGGGCAACGGTCTCGACCTCGGGCAGCTCGGGCATGTCCCGAGTTCTACCTCACGGGCCTATCTGAGTTTGGGGTCGAATGAGGATCGAAAACTCAGAAACCCCCGGCGGGACGGCGAGGTCAGTCGGCCTTGGCGCGGGGATGCGCCTCGAAGTAGACCTCCTTCAGGCGCTCGCCGGAGAGGTGCGTGTACATCTGGGTGGTGGAGATGTCGGCGTGGCCGAGCATCTCCTGTACGGCCCGCAGGTCGCAGCCGCCGGCCAGCAGGTGGGTGGCGAAGCTGTGGCGCAGGGTGTGCGGGCTCATGCGGCCGGAGAGGCCCGCGTCGCGAGCGTGGCGCTGGACGATCTTGTAGAGGCCCTGGCGCGTCAGCGGGCCGCCGCGGAAGTTGACGAAGAGCTTGACCTCGTGGCGCTCGCCAATCAGCTTCGGGCGGCCGCCGCGCAGGTAGCCGTTGATGGCGGCGATCGCCTGGCGGCCGAGCGGGACCAGCCGTTCCTTGGAACCCTTGCCGCGGGCGCGCAGGAAGCCCTCGTGGGTGTCGACGTCGGCCAGCTCGAGGCCGATCGTCTCCGAGGCCCGCAGCCCGCACGCGTACATCACCTCCAGCAGCGCCCGGTCGCGCAGCGTCGTCGGCTCGGAGCCCTGCGGCGAGGCCAGCAGCTTCTGGACCTCGGAGTAGTTGAGGACGTGCGGCAGCTTCTTCGAGCGCCGCGGGGCGCTCAGCGCCGCGGTCGGGTCGTCCCCGATCAGCTCGTCGCGGCGCAAGTGCTTGTAGAAGGAGCGCAGGCAGGCGGCCTTGCGGTGGATCGTCGCCGAGGAGCAGGCGGGCCGCTCCCCCTCCCCGGTCGCCAGCTCGGCGAGGAAGTCGGCGACGTCGGCCGGGCGCGCCGTCAGCGCGTCGAGGCGGTGGGCGGAGAGGTATTCCCCGTACTGGAAGAGGTCGGTGCGGTAAGCGTTGAGCGTGTTGCGCGAGAGGCCGCGCTCCAGCTCCAGGTAAGCGAGGAAGTCGAGCACCAGCGACTCGAAGCGGGCGTCGGCTCCTGCCGACGCGGGAGATGCGGGGATCTCGGGTTTGACGGCGATGGCCATGGACGCAAGTTCGCGTCTATGGCAACTAGCCCTTCAGCCGCAAGGGACCGTGCGCGGTCAGCGGCCGAGCAGGTGGCCGGCCGCCAGGGGCGCCGCGAAGAAGAGGGGGTCCTCGGCGAGCTTGCGACCCATGGTCGTGGTCGGCAGGCCGGAGGCCGCGTAGCCGTCGAGGTCGGCCGGGGCGAGGTGCAGGTGGTGGCGCTCCTCGCGGGCGGCCTCGAGTTCGGCGGCGGCGTCCGGGAACTCGCTGGGGACGGCCACGTCGACCGCCGCCAGCAGCAGTTCGAGCACGGTGCGGGTGTGGTGGCTGAGGCCGCGGTGGCGCTCGCGCGGGTCCGCGGCGGAGACGCGCGGGGAGATCGTCGTCGGCATCCCCAGCGAGAGCGCGGCGTGAGCGCTGTCGAGGGCGACCATGCCGCCGTGTCCGAACTCGGTGTCGGAGCCGATGATGCCCGGGCCGGGGCCGACCAGGATCGCCTCCCAGCCGAGCCGGGCGGCCGCGTCGAGGGCGCCGACGGTGCTGAGCGCGTCGTGTTCGCCGCCGTAGGCGGGGGCGGCGGTGATGTGACCGCAGAGCAGGTCGCGCTCGCGCAGCGTGGCGACGTCGCGAGAGAGCGATCCCGGCAGCGCCCCTCCCCCGGTCTGCACGTACCCCACCCGCAGCCCCGGTGCCGTCTGCGCCGCCGCCCACGCCGCCGGCGCCAGATGCCCGTGCAGCGGCAGGACCAGCACCGCAACCTCCCCCCGCTCCAATCCCGTGGTTCCTTTTTCACCTGTGAGGTCAATAAGGAACCGCGACCTGGCTGAGGCGGCCTCGATCGGCTCGACCGGGTGCTGGAGCGAGGTGTAGTTGAGCTTGATCACATGCTCTCCCCCACGCCCGGCGCCCTCCAGGCCGCGGGTCAGGTTGACGTGGACGACGTCGAAGCCGCCGGAGCCGAGACCGAGCTCGACCGCGGCGACGTTGACGACGACCTCGTCACCGACCCGCATCTCCCCCAGCAGCACCGTGTCCGCCCAGGCGGGCCGGTGCCCCCCCGCAACCTCGACCAGCAGCGGCTCGACCGAAACGACGACGCCGCGGCGCAGGTCGAGGCGCCCGCTCACGCCCCGCTCGCGCCCTCGCCGGCCGCAACCGCCGCGACGATGCCCTCGCAGACCTCGAGCATCGTCACCAGGTTCGCAGCCGGGACCATCTCGTCGTAGGTGTGGACGTTGTCGGTCCCGTTTGAGAGCAGCACGCAGTCATAGCCGTCGCGGCGGAACGCGTTGGCATCGCTGCCGCCGCCGATCGCGACCCTGGCCGGCTCCAGGCCGGCGCTGCGCAGTCCGGCTTCGGCGAAGCCAAGCGCGGCCGAGTCCTTCGGCAGTTCGTAGCCGCGGAACAGCTCTTCGATCCGCACGTCGACGTCGCAGCCGTGCTCGCTCGCGCCCCAGGCGCAGGCATCGGCCATCTTGCCGGCGACCTCCGCCGCCCGCTCGGGGTCGAGGCTGCGGGTCTCGGCGTGGATGCCGCAGTGGCCGGGAACGACGTTGCCGGAGGTGCCGCCGGTGATCAGGCCGACGTTGGCGGTCGTGCCCTCGTCGAGGCGACCCAGCTCCATGCGGGAGATCGCGGCCGCGGCGGCGGCGATCGCGCTGGCCCCGTCCTCGGGCCGGATCCCGGCGTGCGCCTCGACGCCGGCGAAGTCGGCGCGGATCTTCTGCTGGGTCGGCGTCTGCACGACCACCTCGCCGACCGGGCCGGCGTGGTCGAGCACGAACCCGAACGGCGCCCGCAGCGTCGAGACGTCGAACGCCTTGGCCCCGCGCAAGCCCTGCTCCTCAGCCACCGACATCACCAACTCGATCCCGACCGCGAGCGGGTTTTCGGTGGCGCGGGCGACCAGCTCCATGAAGACGGCTACGGCGGCCTGGTTGTCGGCGCCGAGGATCGTCTCACCGCGACTGCGGAAGACCCCTTCGTCGTTGACGACCTCGATCTGACCCTTGTGCGGGACGGTGTCGAGGTGGGCGCAGAACATCA
>JBFXEM010000070.1:0-8066 GCA_050180135.1 Solirubrobacterales bacterium
GCCGCATCGCCGGCGCCGCCCTCGACGTCTTCGACAGCGAGCCGCTCGAGCCCGGCAATCCGCTGCTGGAGCTCGACAACGTCACCCTCACCTCGCACATCGCCGGCACCACCACCGACGCCCTGACCCGCTCGCCGCAGCTGTTGGTCGCGACCCTGACCGCGCTACTGCGGGGCGAGACCGCGGAGATCGCGCTCGCCAACCCGGAGGTCCTCGACGACCCCCGCTGCGAGGGCTGGCTGCAGACGTCGGCGCCGCTGTTGCTGGGTCCCGAAGCCAACCGCCCCGAGCACGGGACGTGAGCACAGCGCCCGGAGCGATCGTCGCCGTCGACGCGGGAACCAGCGCCCTGCGGGTGCTGGCCTTCGACCCCGGCGGCGGCCGACTCGCGTACTTCTCGCGCCCCAACGAGATCCACCGCGAGGTCGACGGCACCGCCGAGGCCGACCCGCTGCTGTGGGCCGCGGCGCTGCGGGACGGCCTGCGCGAGGTCGTCGAGCAGCTGGGCGGCGCCCACGAGGTCACGGCAATCGCGATCACCAGCCAGCGGGCGACCGTGGTGGCCGTCGACGCCGGCGGCGACCCGGTCTTCCCGGCGCTGCTCTGGCGCGACCGCCGCAGCGGCGCCGAGGCCGGGCAGTTCGCCGAGCGGGTCGGCAAGGTGCGCGTCTACGAACGAACCGGCCTCCGCGTCGACTCCTATTTCACCGCCCCGAAGCTGATGTGGCTGGCCGCCAACCACCCGCGGGAGGCGGCGCGGGCGAGTCACTACCTCTCGGTCCAGGACTACCTCGCCCAGCACCTCACCGGCGAGGTCGGCACCGACTGGACCCAGGCCTCGCGGACCTTGCTGTTCGACATCGAGCGCCAGCTCTGGGACCCGGAGCTGATCGAGGCCAGCGGCGTCGACGCCGGGCGCCTGCCGCCGGCCTCCCCACCCGGCTCGGTGGCCGGCACCCTGCTCCCCGAGCTCGCCCGCGCGAGCGGGCTGCCCAGCGGCGTGCCGGTGATCCGCGCCGGCGGCGACCAGCAGTGCGGCCTGGTCGGCCTCGGCGTGGCCGCTCCCGGCGCCGCCGGCGTCACCGTCAGCAGCGGCTCCTTCCTGCTGGCCCCGGTCGGGACCTCGCGCCGCGATCGTTTCCGGCGAGTCCTCTGCGGGCCGGCCGCCGTTCCCGGCCAGTGGGTCTTGGAGGCGGGCGCGCAGACGGCGATGTCGACCGTCTCGTGGCTGCTGGCGACGCTCCGGCGCGGCGAGGCAGAGGCCGAGGTGGAGGCGGCTCTGGCCGAGTCACCACCCGGCGCCAGGGGCGTCGTCGTCCTCCCTCACTTCAACGGGATCTCCGCCCCCTACTGGGATCCACGCGCCCGCGGGGCGATCCTCTACCTGACCGAGGCCCACGTCCCCGCCGACTTGCTGCGGGCCGACCTCGAGGGGATCGCGATCGACGTCCGCCGCAACCTCAGAGTGCTGCGGCCGCTGCTCGACGAGCCGCTGAGGGAGATGCGCGCCGGCGGCGGCGGTGCCCGCTCGGACCGCTTCAACCAGCTGCAGGCAGACGTCTACGGAACCGAGCTGGTGCCGGTTGCCGAGCCCGAATCGGCGGCGCTCGGCGCCGCCGTCCAGGCGGCGGTCACGACCGGGCTGTTCGCCGACCACGCGAGCGCGGTGGCGACCATGGTCCACGCCGACGAGGAGCGGCGGACCGTCCCGCGCGCGGCCTGCGCCGCGCTCTACGACGAGCTGGCCGAGACCCACGAGCAGCTGCTCGACGAGATCCCGACCGACCGGCCGCCGCCCGGCCCCGAGTGCGAGCAGGCGATCGGGTGAGGGGGCGGTTCCGGGAGCTGCTCTCCGAGGCGGAGTCCGGCGGCCGCGCGGTCGCCGCCTTCACCGTCTACGGGATCGACGGCGCGCTCGGCGCGATCGCCGCCGCCGAGCGGCAGCGAACCGGCGTCGTGCTGCTGATCAGCCAACAGACCTTCGTCTCCGACGTCGGCCTGCCCCTGGTCGCGGCGCTGAAGGACGTCGCCGCCCGGGCCGCGGTGCCGGTCTGCCTGCAGCTCGACCACGTCAGCGACCTCGACCTGATCGCCGCCGCGCTGGCGAGCGGGATCGACGTGATCATGGCCGACGGATCGAAGCTCCCCGACGACGAGAACGTCGCTTTCGTCCGCGCCGCGGCGGCCCTGGCGGCCAAACACGGGGCCTCGCTGGAGGCAGAGCTGGGCCGGATCGAGGGCGACGAGGAGATCGCCCGCGGCGTCCGGCCCGCCGGCTTCACCGACCCCGGCGCCGCGGCCTCCTTCGTCGCCGCCACCGGCGTCGCCTGCCTGGCCGTCTCGATCGGCAACGTCCACGGCCGCTACGCGAGCCCACCCAGGCTCGACTTCGAGCTGCTGGCCGAGATCGACGCCGCCGTCCCCTGCGCGCTCTCGCTGCACGGCGCCTCCGGCATCCCCGACGCCGACGTGCGCCGGGCGATCGGCCTCGGCGTGCGCAAGGTCAACGTCAACACCGAGCTGCGCGAACGCTACTTCCAGACGATCGCGGACGAGGCCCCGCGGCTGCGCGAGGGCTCGCGGGTCCTGGCGCTCTCCGAAGCGATCAGCGAGGCCGTCGCCGACGCCGCCGCGGCAAAGATCGAAGCGATGGCGGCGGCGCCGGTCTGACCCGGCGCTCAGCGCCCCGGCGAAACGTCTTCGAAGATCGAGCCGGCGTGCTGGCCGAGCCACTCGCGGGCGGCGCTGGCGGTGCTCGGCAGGCGGGCGAGGTCGCGTTCGGCGAGGCGGGCGGCGTTGCGCAGCGTCGCCTCGCCGATCTGCGAGACGTGCTCGGCAGCGGCCTGCTTGCGCTTGGCCAGCAGCAGGGCCGCATCGGGGGCGTCGCCGAATGCCTCCTTCTCCTGCTCGGGGGTCAGCGGCGGCGGCTCGACGTAGGGCGGCGGGGTCACGGCCGGGCGGTCGCTGCGCGGCTCGCTGCGGTTGAAGGCGACCTCGAGCGAGGGCGCGGCGGCGTCGCGCGCGGTCAGCGCCGGGCCGAGGTCGAAGCGCTCGCGCATCGTCCGCAGCACCGCCGTGGTGTGGAAGTCGTCGCTGACGACGGTGCCGCGCTCCGTATATGGGGAGACCACTATCGCCGGCACGCGGACGCCGAAGCGGTCGAAGGCGAAGCCCTGCTCGCCCGGCGAGTCATCGGGGATCGGCGCGGCCGGCGGCGGCACGTGGTCGTAGCAGCCGCCGTGCTCGTCGAAGAGAATCAGCAGCGCCGTCGACTCCCAGGCGGGCGAGTTGCGAACCGCCTCGTACACCTGCGCGAGGAAACGCTCGGCGGCGCGGATGTCGGTCGGCGGGTGGTAGTCGTCGAGTTCCCCGAACATCAACCGCGGCTCGACCCAGGAGTAGGCCGGCAGGGTGCCCGCGGCCGCGTCGGCGAAGAAGCGCTCGCGGTGCAGCGTCCGCTCCTTCCACATCCGCAGGTGGCGCAGGCCGGCGACGTTGATCGCGCAGTCCGGGACCACCTGGCTGGCGTCGAAGTAGACGCTCCAGGGCACCCCCTTGTCCTCGCAGAGCCCGAACAGGTTCGGCATCTCCTGGTCCCAGGCGTAGTTGAGGATCGCCTCGTTGTCCAGCTTGCCGAGGCTGGTGGCGCCATGGAAGAAAGAGCGGTTGGGGAAGGTGCAGGTCGGCGCCTCGCAGAACCAGCGGGTGAAGACCGCGTACTCCTGCGCCAAGGTGTTGATCACCGGCGCCGTCTGGGGGGTGAAGACGCGGCCGATCGTCGCCATCTCAGCCGCCGTGGGCTGCCGCTCCTTCTCCCAGATGAAGTTGCCGTAGAAGTCGAGCGCGAAGCCATCCATGCTCGGCACCCGCGGCGCCGCCGGCGCGTTGTAGGGCGCCTCCATGAAGTCGGGAAAGATCGGGTAGGCGGCGCGGCCGAGGTTCGACTCGGGCTCGTAGGCGCCGAACAGCTGCACGTTGATGTTGCCGAAGCCCTCGCCGGGGTCGGGCAACGGGTCGTGGGGCACGGCGTCGGCGCCGACCCGCACCTCGCCGCCGGGATAGGGCAGCGCGATCTCGCGATCGCGCAGCCCGTCGCCCGCGTCGATGTGCGGCAGGTGGCCGAGCAGCGAGTCGAACGAGCGGTTCTCGAACATCAGGACCACCCAGTGCTCGATCCGCTCCATTGCGGGCGATCCTAAGCGCGCCCGGCGGCGGCAACTCAGGCCTTGTGCGGCTCCGTTACATAGAACATGTTGCCCTCGGGGTCGTAGATCGGGCGGTAGCGGTACCAGGTGCCGCTCGGGTGCTCCCACTTGATCACGTCGCCGGCCCACTCGACCTTGCCGTCGAGCTCTGCGATCGCGGCGTCGAGGTCGGGCGTCTCGAAGGCGAGCGAGTCCCAGCCGGCGCGGTTGACCTCGTTGACGGGCGTGCGCCGGGGCTCGCGCTCGGCGTTGGTCGTCTCGAACACATAGAGGGTGAGGTTGCCGGCGTCCAGCGCGACCCAGCCCTCGCCCGGCTCGTAGGGAAGGAAGAACGGCAGCCCGAAGACGCCGTGGTAGAAGTCGACCATCGCCTGCACGTCGGCGCAGAGCAGGTCGACGTTGTCAATCCGAGCGAACATCGAGCACCTCCTGAGTTTGGGGTTGGGTTGCGAAGACCTCGATCCAGTCCTCCTCGCGGGCCTCGCAGGGACCGCCCGCGAGCACCCGCATCGAGCCCGCCACGGGGTCGACGACGACCGTGGCCAGGGTCCCGTAGCGCTCGCCGAGAGCGGCGCCGGGCTCCGGGTGGCAGCAGATCGCGCCGCCGCCGCCGAGGTGGCTGGAGAGGGCGCCGACCAGCTCGGCCCCGGAGGGCGCGCGCAGGCGGGCGCCGCGGCGGCGCAGGATCTCCAGCCGGAACATCGAGTCGGGGCCGACCAGCGGCTCGAGGTCGCCGACGAGGCCGCCCGGGGAGAGGAAGTGGTTGGTGTGCGTGAGCAGGCCCTCGGGGGTGGGCAGCACGTAGCCGGGCGGCGCCCCCGGCCGCAGCTCGGCGGTCAGCGCCGTGTCCTCACCGCCCTCGGCGGCGAGCAGGGTGATCGCGGTCGAGGCCGAGGGCTGGACGCTGGCGATCAGCCGCAGCGCGTCGAAGATCGTCTCCGACTCGGCGAGGATGCGGCGCATCAGCACGTGGATCGGGACCCCGAGCGGCAGCAGCCCGTCGCTCTCGTGGTGGAGGACGTTGATCAGCGCCGCGACCCCGGCCGAGTTGACGCCGAGCTTGGCCAGCATCCCGGCCTCGGTCAGGGTCTGCACCCGCATCCCCGATTCGCCGTCGGTCAGGCCCCAGACCAGCCAGCAGCCGGCGAACTCCTGGTGCCAGTCCCAGGTCTGCGCCGCGAGCGGGCGGCCGCCGTCGAGGTCGAGGGCGGCGATCACCGAGCACTCGGCGCGGCGGCGGGCGGAGACCATGGCGAGGATCTCGGTACGGGCGTTGACGGCGGCGAGCGCGGCGGCCGGCAGCCCGGCGCCGCGGGCGATCCCCTCGATCTCCTCGGCCAGGGGCGGCGACCAGGCCGCGGTCGCGGCCAGCGCCTCCTCGCCCCAGTCCTCGATCTCCGCTTCGCCGGCAAGCTCGCCGGCTTCGAAGTGCTGCAGGTAGCCGCTCCAGGTGGCGGCGATGGTCTCGGCGCAGGCGCGCCCGAACTCGGCGCCGCGAGCGCCGGCAGCGGTCGCCGCGGTACTGACGACCCGGTTCAACCCTCCGCCTCCGCCGCCAGCAGCGGGCCGACGTGGGCGGCGACCTCGTCGAGGCGGGCGAACCAGACCCCGTGGTCGGCGGCGATCGTCTCCACCAGCGTTTCGAAGGCGCTGAAGCGGTAGGCGCGGCCGATCACCTCGGGGTGCATCGTGAAGGTGACGTGGCGTCCCTCCGAGCGCGCCGCCCGGTACTCGCCGAGCCAGGCGGAGAGCAGCTCGGCGACGTCGGCGACGTTGCCGCCGCCGTCGATCATCCAGCCGAAGCGGGGCCAGTCGTCGAGCGACCAGTGCACCGGCAGCTCGAGGATCCTCTCCCCCTCCCACTCCTGCAGGTAGGGACGGTCGTCCCCCATGCAGCTGGAGTCGTAGGCGAAGCCGTGCTCGCGCAGCAGCGCGAAGGTCTCGGGGGTCAGCTCCCACGAGGTCGAGCGGTAGCCGCGCGGCACCGGCGCCCCGGCCGCGGCGAGCGCCGCCAGGCCGCGCTCGACCTCGAGCCGCTGCGCCTCGGCGGAGACCTTGTCGCTGCGCAGGTGCAGGTAGCCGTGGTGGCCGATCTCGTGGCCGGCCTCGAGCAGGGTCGAACAGAGCCCCGGGTGGCGCTCGGCGGTGTCGCCGGGAACGAAGAAGGTCGCCGGCACCCGCCAGCGAGCCAGCAGCTCGAGGATGCGCGGAACCCCGCGCCGGACCCCGAAGGCACCCTCCGAGAGCGCCGTGATCCGCCGCGCGTACTCGTCCCCCTCGCCGAGGAAGCCGGACTCGGCGTCGACGTCGAAGCTGAAGCTGACGGCGACCGCGGCGCCGCCGGGCCATCCCCAATCGGCCTGATCCGGAGCCGCCATCAGGCCGGGGCCGGAGCCGCCTCGGCCGCGGCGGCACCGGCGCCGCGGGCCGGCGCGACGTCGATCAGGAAGCCCTCGGCGACGCGCCGCGAGAGCAGGTCGCCCTCGTGCAGGACGATCGTCGTCGTCGGCGCGGCGACGATCGCGGGGCCGCTGACGGTGGCGCCGAGCCCGAGGTCGGCGACGTCGTAGATCGGCGTCGCCACCAGCTCGCCGCTGGCGCTCGAGTACGCCTGGGCGGTGCGGATCGGCTCCACCTCGCCCTCGCTGGGCGCCGCCGGGGCCGGCTCGGCGCCGGCGCCGCTGCGGCCGATCGCCGCCACCCGCCAGTGCAGGCACTCGATCGGCATCGAGTCGCGGTTGTAGGCGAACTGCGCCTTGTGCTGCTCGTGGAAGGCTGCGATCAGAGTCTCGATCTCGGCCGCGCCGAGCTCGGTCCCGGAGGGGACCGGGACGGTGATCTCGTGCACCTGGCCGGGATAGCGAGCGTCGACCGAGCGCTCGAGCTCGATCTCCCCGGGCTCGAAGCCCTCCTCCAAGAGCTCGGTCCGGGCCGCGTCCTCGAGCTCGGCGATCGCGGCGTTGAGCGCGGCCAGGTCGAACCGGTCGGAAACGGCGTGCAGGGCGGTGACGTGGTCGTGGCGGACGTCGGTGACGGTCATCCCAAAGGAGCAGAAGACACCGGCCTCCAACGGCACGAAGACCCGCTCCATGCCGAGCTCGCGGGCCAGCTCGGTGGCGTGCAGGCCGCCGGCGCCGCCGCCGCAGACGAGCGTGAAGCCGCGGGGGTCGACGCCGCGGTCGACCGAGACCGAGCGGATCGCGCCGACCATGTTGGCGTTGACGACGCGGACGATCCCGGCCGCGGCGGCGACCGTCGAGAGCCCTAGCGGGCCGCCGACGAACTCGTCGACCGCCTGCCGCGAGAGGTCGTCGCGGAGAGTGCGGCGGCCGCCGAGAAAGGCCTCGGGGTTGAGGTACCCGAGGACGACGTTGGCGTCGGTCACGGTCGGTTCGGTGCCGCCGAAGTCATAACAAGCCGGTCCGGGGCGGGCGCCGGCGCTGCGGGGGCCGACGCGCAGGGCCTCGCCGGCGTCGATCCAGGCGATCGAGCCGCCGCCGGCGCCGATCGAGTGGACGTCGACCGCGGGCACGCCGATCGGCTGCCCCTCGACCTGGATCTCACGGCTCATCGCCGCCCGGCCGCCCTCGATCAGGCAGACGTCGAGGCTGGTCCCGCCCATGTCGACGGAGATCAGGTCCGCGCCGATCGCGCCGGCGAAGTGCAGCGCCGCGGCGGGGGCGGCGGCGGGACCGGAGGCGAGGATGTTGACCGGCGCCGCGAGGATCTGCGGCACCCGCGCACAGCCACCGTTGATCTGCATGATCAGCGGCGGCAGGCCGAGCCCGCCGCTCTCCAGCTCCGAGGCTAAAGCGGTCAGGTACTCGCGGATCTTCGGCATCACGTAGGCGCTCATCGCGG
>JBFXEM010000071.1:0-8045 GCA_050180135.1 Solirubrobacterales bacterium
GCGTGACGAGATCGAACGACGGCTTGCTGGCCAGCGGGCCGTCCTTGCCGAAACCGCTGATCGAGACCAGGATCACCGACTCATTGCGTTTGCAGAGCTCCTTGACCCCGAGGCCGAGGCGGTCCATCACACCGGGGCGGAAGTTCTCGACCACGACATCGCATTCGGCCGCCAGCTCGAGGGCGATCTCGCGGCCCTCGTCGCTCTTGAGGTCGACCGCGATGCTGCGCTTGTTGCGGTTGATCGCGAGGAAATAGTGGCTCTGTTGGCCCGGATAGTACGGGGGGATGGTACGGACCTCGTCCCCCTTACCGAGTGACTCGACCTTGATCACGTCAGCACCGAGATCGCCGAGAATCTGAGTGCAGAACGGCCCCGCCAGGACCCGGGTCAGGTCGAGTACTTTCACCCCGGCCAGAGGCTGATCGAGCGGGTCGGACTTAGTCCCACCGTTCTGCGTGTTCTCTTCAGCGATCATAGTTCTTATTATAGACCATGCTCTTGATGTGTCGTCTACTCGGAGGAGCCGGACCGAAGGGCAACCAGACGCGCGTCGGCGAGCAGCTCTTCGCCCTCGCGCGCCAGCTCGTTCTCGAACATCACGCCGCAGCCCGGGCAGTAGAACTCGCGCCAAACGACGTGGTCGTCGACCGAATCGGCCGGATCGCGGAAGGCCGGGCCGATTTCGGCCACCTCACCCTCCCATTCCGAGCACCAGTGCTTGTAGGGCTGGTCGACGCCGCCGAGCTGGTGCTCGCACCGATTGCACACGTAGAGCGGGCCGGCGTCCGACTCGACGATGTCGATCGCCTCGAGCAGCGGCCGGCGCTCCGCGCCCGACTCGACGGTGGCCGCCTCGTGGATCGACTTCGGCGGAGACGCCTTTCCAAGCCGGTCCTGATGCCGTGAAGCGCGCAGCGCCTCAGTCCCCTCGAGGTTCACCGAACCGGCTTCGTCCAACGCCACCGCGAAGAGCTCGGCGGCGGCATCGGCGTCGTAGCGGCCGCTGGCGAAGTCGGCTGCAACCATCTCGGGGTCGCGCTCGAGCGGGTCCCCGTAGCCGGCTCCGGCCATGATGCTCCACTCGAAGACCTCGTTGGGACCGATCTTGATGCCGAACTGCTTCGGGTGGCTGAAGTGGACATCGCCCTCGACGTCGGCCAGCGAACCGGGAAGCCTGCCTTCCTCGGTCATCATTTTGTGGACGTTGCTGTCGTTGAGGACCTTGAAGTGCCCGGTCGCCGCCGGCAGCGCGCCGGCGACCCCGAGCCCGGTCGGTACGGCGATCCCGGAGCCGACCGAGGACACAGTGATCTCTTCGGCTCCGTGGCCGATCCAGCCGATCTCGACGCAATCTCCACCGACATAGCGACCAACCCCTGCCGCCTTGTTCTCGCGGCGGTACAGATAGAGCATGGGGTAGGAATGCTCGTTGGCCTCGACGTTGGGACCGCTGGACTTCGGGTTCCAGAAGTGACCGGCGGTGCTGGTTCCGTCGCGGAAGGAGAAGGCGCCGAGACCGCCGATCATCATGTCCGGGGTGATCGTGGCGAAGACGTTTCCTTCGTTGTCGGTCCCGCCCATGCTCGGCCACAGCGCGCCGCTCAGAGCGCTCGGAGTCAGCAGGTCACGCTTCAGTGGCGAGGCCATCAGCATCCGGGAGACTCCCTGGGCCGCCTGGGCGGCGACGGTCACAACGACGATCGCGCTGCCGACCGCGGACGGATGCAGGGCGTTCACGGTCGAGCCCGGGTTTGGCTTGAAGACCGTGTGCCGGAGGATGCCGCCGATCGCGTAGAGCTGATCGCTGGCCAGGGTGCTGGCCAGGGCGGGCAGAATGTAGGCCCGCCAGCCGGCCCAGGTGCAGTTGTGAGAGCCGTAGGCGTCCTCGGTGCCGTCGTTGCCGAAGATCAACCAGTCCCCACGCTTCTCCAGCTGGAGGTCGATCCGGTAGGTGCCGCGATCGTCCGGGAGCGCCGACTCCACGAAGGTCCTGACACGCCATTCGCCGTCGGGAATCTGGTCCAGCTTGCGGACGAAGCTCTCCTCGCTGTCGTCGACGATGCGGCGCATCACGTACTTGACGACCGCCGGCCCGTACTGCCTGAGCAGAGCCAGGGTCCGCTCCTTGGCGACGTGCAATCCGGCGAGCTGGGAGCGGAGGTCGAGCCGGACCAGCCCCGGTACCCGGGAGCGGCGCGCGAACAGGTCCTCCAGGTCCGACCTCAACACGCCTTCTTCGACGATCTTGAAGGGCGGCATCGGCAGCGGCTCCTTGAAGACGTGCTCGGCGTCGACGCAAAAGCTGCCGGGCAGAGTGCCCCCGGAATCCGGGTGGTGGAGGGTGCTGACGACCCAGCAGAAGATCCGGCCTTCCCAGAAGACCGGCTCGAGCGCGTAGTGGTCGGACTGGTGGTAGCCGGCGACCCACGGGTCGTCGCCGAAGAAGACGTCGCCCTCGTTGATCCCGGGATTGTCGCCGTAGCGTTCCAGCACGTAGCTTGCGTAGAGGTCGGCGCTGCCCGCCATCAGCTGGACGTAGGGGCCGGCGTATACGTACTCTCCGTCCTCGAGCAGAAGGGTCGGGTTGAGGTCGCTGCCGTAGACCGCGACGGGCGAGCCCGAGACTTTCTGGATCGCGATCCCGTGCTCCTCGTTGATGTTCCAGAGTCCATAGCGGATCACCTGGTAGGTGATCGGGTCGACTTCGCCCGCGGTCTCGGTATGAAGCTTCACCCGCGGTGAGATCTGCTCACGCCATCCCTGCTGGGGGATGTAGGAGAAGACGTTCCCATCGAACGCCATCCCATAGTTCTCCTCGCGCAACAGCTCGCGGGGGTCCTCACTGGTTGCCCGCTCGGCGGCCGAAATGGTCACTGGTCTCTCCTCTCGCTCTCTTTGCTCGGCTTCGCCGTCAATGCGACTCGCCGCCGCCCAGGGTGATCGTGAAACTTCCCTCGTCCGTGACCTCGAGGTGGTCGCCTGGCGGCACCGCCACCGTGGTCTCGGGGGTCTGCAGGATCGCCGGCCCGTCCATCCTGGTTCCGGCGATCAGCGAGGTGGCTCTGTATATGGGCGTCTCGTGCCGCTCGGAGGTGTTCGGCCAGTAGACGTCCCGGGACCCGATCTGGGCCGCCGCAGCGGTCTCGGTGCCGGTGGCGCTGGAGAACTGCGCCGTCGCAAGCTCCCCCCGGGCCTCGACCCGCAACGAGCTGATCACGACGCCGCTCTGGCGGAATCCGGACCCCTCGCCATAGAGTTCCTCGTAGCGGGTCTCGAAGAGGTCGATCAGATCCTGCATCGCGCTCTCGTCCTCGAGCTCGAGGCCGCCGAGATTGACCGCCACCTCGTGCACCTGCGGCGCGTGCCTCATCAGCGCCAGCGGGCTGATCTGCTGGGCGTCGGGATCGACCCCCTCGTCTTCGAGGTAGCGCTTGGCCGAGCCGATCAGGTCCTTCAACACGCTCGAGATCCGGGCGGCATCGAATGGCTCGCCCATCAGGATCGGGACCTCGAGGACTTTCATGATCGGGCCGGCGGCCGCTCCGACGGCGGACCAGACCGACGACGCGGCACCCAACGGGATCACCACCTTGTCGATCCCCAGTGCCCGCGAGTAGGCGGCGGCGTGGATCGGGCTCGATCCGCCGTAGGCAAAGACGACGAAGTCGCGGGGGTCGTACCCCTCCTCGACCGTGACCCGGCGGATCACGCCGGCCATGTTGTGCTCGGTGATCGTCACGACCCCGGCCGCCGTCTCGATCAGGCCAGCGCCGAGCTGATCGGCGATGCCTTCGAGCGCTACCTTGGAAGCCTCGGGGTCGACCTCGATCCGCCCGCCGAGGTAGTTCTCGGGGTCGAGGAAGCCGAGCAGCAGGTTCGCGTCGGCAACCGTCGGCCGCGTGCCCTTGCCCAGGAAGGCCGGGCCAGGATCCGAGCCGGCGCTCTCCGGGCCGACCCGCAGGCCACCCTGGTCGTCGATCCAGACGATGCTGCCGCCGCCGCTGCCGATCGCCCGCACGTCGACGCGAGGGTAGAAGCACTCGTATCGATCGACGTTGGTGATCTCACTGCGGACGGGCATCCCGTCGACGACCAGGCTGACATCGAAGGAGGTGCCGCCCATGTCGGTGTTGATGACTTTCCGCAGACCCATCGCGTCGGCCAGCGCGCTGCTGCCGATCGCCCCGGCGACCGGGCCGGACTCGACCGATCCGAGCGCCTCCTTGACCGCCTGCGGCGCCGAGACGACGCCGCCGCTTGCCTGCACGATCAGCGGGGCGTGACCGCGGTATCCCTCGGCGTTGAGCGCGCCGGCAAGCTCTTCGACGTAGCCGCCGAGGATCGGCCCGACGTAACTGTTGACGACGGCGGACGCGGTGCGCTCGTACTCGCCCATCTTCGGCGCGACCTGATGCGAAAGGGATACGTAGAGGTCGGGGGCCAGCTCGCCGATCAGCTCCGCCGCCCGCAACTCGTGGCTGGGATCCAGGACCGACCACATGAAGCAGACGGCGACAGAGTCGACCCCGTCGGCAACCAGCTCCCGGACCGCCTCGGTCAGCTCGCTCTCGCTGAGCGGCACGATCTCGGTGCCGGTTGAATCAATGCGCTCGCTGATTCCCTTGACCAGCCCGCGGGGCACCAATGGCGAGGGCTTGTCGGTGGACTTGAAGTCGAGTAGTTCCTCGGCCGAGAGGCCGGCGTGGCGACCGCGGCCGTTCATGATCGCGAGCGTGTCTTCGAAGCCTCGGGTGGTGATCAGCCCGACCCGGGCGCCCTTGCGCTCGATGATCGCGTTGGTGCCGACGGTGGTGCCGTGCTTCGCATAGCGAAGGGCTTCCATCATCGGGCGTAGCTCGTTGTCGGAGGTGTTCTCTATCGAGGAGATGATTCCCTCGAGGTAGTTCTGGTGGGTGGTCGGGGCCTTGCCGACGACCACGTCGCCGTCGCTGGTCACCATCGCCACGTCGGTGAAGGTCCCGCCGACGTCGATACCCAAGAGCAAAGGTTCCGCCACTTTCAACTCTCCTTTTCGGCGCCGACACCGCTTCCCAACGGCCTCGGCGGAGTGTTCTTCTTAAAGAACTCCGTTCCCTAGAGAGACTCTACCACACCGATCGTGTTCTGACCAGCGGCCAGCCGCGATCACCCGAACTCAGCTCGTGCCGCCCTCGTCATCGGCGAATTCGGTCCCGGGGGGAGCGGGAAGCAGGTCGACGACCATCTTGCTGCCGCCGTGCGAGGCGTAGCCGCCGTCGATCGGGATCTCGGTCCCGTTCACGTACGAGGACTCGTCGGATAGGAGGAAGAGCACCAGTGGGGCAACCTCGGCCGGGCTGCCGGCGCGGCCCAGCGGGGTGAGGTCCAGGTGCGCCTTGGTGTACGCACTCGGGGCCGCCGCAGCCATCTTCGTGTCGATGTAGCCGGGATGGATGATGTTGGTCCGGATGCCGAGCGGCCCGTACTCCGCCGCGGTTATCAGCGAGAGGCCCCGAAGCCCCCACTTGGCGGCCGAATACGCCGGGGTCGGGTGGGCGTTCAGGGCGGCCACCGAGCCGACGTTGACTATCGAGGACCCCTTGCCCATCAGCGGCAGCAGGTTCTGAACCGCGAGCATCGGCCCGGTCAGGTTCACCGCGATCGACCGGTTCCAGTCCTCGAGCGTCACCTCATGCAGCCGCGAGCGCTGGTTCAGCCCGGCGTTGTTGACGAGGCCGTCGACCCGGCGACCGGTGGATTCGAGCATGTCGACGAGCCCGCGCCAATCGTCGGGCGAGGTCACGTCCAGGTGTCGAAAGAGAATCGTGCCCCCTTCCTCCTTACCAAGCTCCTCGACCAGCCGTTCGCCCAGCTCGTCCCGCACGTCGACCGCGATCACGTCGGCGCCCTCGCGGACCAGCAGCTCGGCCTCGGCGGCACCTTGACCCTGGGCTGCGCCGGTGAGAACAACCGTCTTGCCGGCGACCCGGCCGGCCCCCGGCTTCTTCTCGTCGCTCATCTGACTCCTCCGCTCCTCGGCTCTCGAGGTCAAATGAGAGCGTCGAGCCCCTCCGTGAGGACCGGCCGGCTGACGCCTTCGGTGGTGCCGGTCCAGGCGTGCATGCAGGACGACTGCCGGCCGGCCCCGCCAAGCACGATCACGACGATGTCATCGGGGTGTTCGACCAGTGGCAGCCGGTGGTCGTCGTCGACCGTGCGGAACCAGGCGGGCCAGTACTCCATTCCCCACATTCCGCCGCGCTTCAGATCCCGCATGGTGTTTCTCGCCATGTCGTAGAGGAACCGCTGAATATCAGTCTTCTTCCAACCGCCGCCGGCGATCACCCGGGCGTGCTCCGGCGCCAGGAAGAGGACGATCTGGCCCATGTAATAGGCGTTGTTGGAGCCGGTCCCGGCGATCGTGCTGGCGGCCGTGTAGAGGATCCCCTCCGGCGTGGTGCTCACGTAGTCGACGATGTTCGTCGGGTTCGCGCCGCCGAAGACTGTGACAGCACTCTCGTCCGGCGCGAAGCCGCGGTCGACGTGGAGCGAGGCCCAGGGGTTCGCCTCCTCGTTCTCCGCCGCGCAATAGGTGTACTTGCCGGGTCCGCCCTGGGTCGACTGGTCGACCTCGGGGGAACGGCCGCCCCCGATGTTCTGGAGGATCAACCTCAGGGCGCGGCCGGTCGTCGCGTTCGCGGCGTTCCCGGGCCCGAGCGCATTGGGGCCGCCGTTGTAGCCGAGATCCTGGGCGGCGGGACCACCGACGCAGACGAAGGTCGAAACCGGATGCGTGGTCGGGATCATCGACTCCAGGTTGAAGAGGGGATCTAGCGCCGCCGCCGTGGCGGCGACCACCACCGGAAACCACTTCGGGTCGCAACCCGCCATCACGGCGTTGGTCGCCAACGCGTCGAGCGTCGCCACTCGCCCCATTGGCGGAACCCGACCGAGGGAGAAGGTCGGGTCGGCGTCGACGCTTGCCAGCATCGCATCGACCCGCTCCGGAGTTGGGGCGACCACCGGCAGGCCGTCCGACCATCGGCGCTCCAGGGCGATCGCCTGAAACTCGGCTTCGTCGCTCGCATCTACCTCGAGGAACGGGGTTCCCTCGGCGATCGCCATATCCATGGCGAGCTCAGCCGATCTCGCGGCCGGCGCCGTCAGCCAGCAGCCCGACCACCTCGTCGACCGTTTCGCCGGCCCGCTCCTTCACCTGGTCGGCGCTCAGGCTCTCGAACGGATGGGGGATGACGAGCATCCTGACCCGCTGTGCTTCGGAGTACTCGACCTGGTTCAGGGCGAGCGGTTCGAAGGCGGTGGTCGTCACGAACACGGTCGGAACCTTCTCGGCCTCGAAGGCGACGCTGTCACGAGCGGTCTGGGCGGTGCAGCCACCGCAGTCGGCGATCCCGGTGACGACGGCATCGGCGTCGCCGGCGAGCTCCTTGACGAGGGGGCCAGCGCCGACCGCCGCATTGATCTTGCGCTCGTGGGTGGCGCGGATCCCGTAACGCTCTTGGAGCAGCTCGGCGTAGGTCTTGAGCAGGAGGTCGATATTCGGCTTCGTGTTGCTGAGGAAGGCGATGTGCTTGCCCTCGAGCCGGTCCAATCCCGGTGCGGGAGCAACCGGCTCGGGCGGGGCGGGCATTCCTTCCGGTGAGCGGATCTGGAGCCTGTCGGTGGTTGCAGCTGCCATCTGTGTCTCCTCGGATCGATCGAGTTTCTAAGGGATGTCGGCAGAGCTCGGATACCGCAGCTCGAAGTCGGTCGCGATCCCCGCGGCGGCGAGCCGGTCGGTGATCATCCGTTCCATCAGCTGTTGCGGCACGAGACAGTCGCTGCAGCCCTCGCCGGCAACGACGGAGAGGTCGACCGATGGCGGCGCCCCTTGAACTTCGAGGTCGTAGCCGTCGACTGCAAGGATCGTCTGAATGCCGCTCAGGGCCTCGACTACCGAGTCCCGATCGGCATCTAGGGGCTGTGGCTTGCGATCTCCCATTTATTCCCTAATCAGAACAGCGTTCCCTCTTCAGCACAGAAAGATACCCCCCCGACTCGGT
>JBFXEM010000072.1:0-8034 GCA_050180135.1 Solirubrobacterales bacterium
CGTAGCTGCGAACCGGCCGCGAGGTCGGCGAAGATTGAGATGTCCGGCGGAAGAGGTGAGGCTTGGGTGCTGAGAGCGGCACGGTGCAGGGAACGGAGTGGCCTGGCCCGCTCCCGGCGCGCCGGGAGCGGCGGCTTGTGCGCGAGGCCCAACGCGGGTCCGGCGCCGCCCTGGCCGAGCTCTACTCGGCGCACTGGCGTCGCGCCCACCGCGCCGCCTTCCTCATCGTCCACGACGCGGCCGCCGCCGAGGACGTCGCCCAGGACGCCTTCCTGGCCGCGGTCGACGCGCTCGACCGCTTCGACCGCCGCCGCCCCTTCGCGCCCTGGCTGCACCGGATCGTCGCCAACCGGGCGATCGACTGGGCGCGCCGGGAAGCACTGCGCCGGCGGGTCGACGGCGCGGCCGAGGAGCCGGCCCGGGCGCCGGAGGGCCTGGGCGAGGACGTGATCGCGGCGCTAGCCGAGCTGCCCGCCGAGCAGCGTGCCGCGGTCGTGCTGCGCCACCTGCTCGAGTACACGCCGGGGGAGATCGCGACGATGCTGGAGCTGCCGCGGGGGACGGTCAACTCGCGGCTGCGACGGGCGCTCGACTCGCTCGGCGCGCGACTGGAGGAGGGGCGGTGAACGAGGAGCGCCTGAAAACGCTGCTGCGCGAGGCGCCAATCCCGGCGAGCGAGGAGGTCGAGCGGCGCGGGCTCGAGGTGGTCGAGGCCGCTTACGCGGCGCGCCAGCCCGGTCACTCGCATGTCTCGCTGCCGCGGCTGGCGATCGCCCTCGCCGTGGTCGCGCTGCTGGGAGCGCTGCTGCTCTCGCCGGCGGGCGCGGCGGTGCGCGACTGGGTCGACGACGCCTTCACGACGCAGGTCAAGCGGCAGGGACCGGGGCTCGCCGAGATCCCCGGCGGCGGGCGGCTTCTGGTGCAGTCGCGCTCGGGCCCCTGGGTCGTCCAGGCCGACGGCTCGCGCCGCTTGCTCGGCGACTTCGACACCGCCACCTGGTCGCCGCACGGGCTCTACGTCGCCGCCGCCGCGGGGCATACCCTGACCGCGCTGGAGCCAGACGGCACGCCGCGTTGGTCGCTGACCGCGAGTGGCCGCGTCTTCGGCCCGCGCTGGTCGCCCTCCGCCTACCCGTACCGGATCGCCTATCGCAGCGGCAACTCGCTCCGGGTCACCGCGGCAGACGGCACGGGGGACCACCCGGTCGCCCCCCGCGTCGCCGCCGTCTCGCCGGCCTGGTCACCGTTCGGCCTTCCGCAGCTCGCCTACGTCGACACCGCCGGACGACTGCGGATCGCCGACAGCGAGAGCGGCAAGACGCTGGCAAAGGCGCCCGCGCTGGCGGCGGTGCAGCGAATCGAATGGGCGAGCTCCGGCGTGCTGCTGGAAGCCAGCCGAACGGCCCTGCGCATGCGAACGGTCGAAACCGACAAGCTCGGCGCCGGGCCAACTCTCGGCCCGGCCAGTCGTCTGGCGCTGCCGCGGGGGACGACCGCCGTCTACGACACCGCCCTGCACCCCGGCGGGAAGACGATCGCCGCCCTGCTCGGCGTGCGGAGTCGGCTCGGTCCCCGCACGCACGTCGTCCTTTACGCGGGCGGCGGCGGCAACCGCCGCCTCTTCAACGCCCCGGGGCGGCTCTCGGAAATCGCCTGGGCGCCGCGCGACGGCAGCCTTCTGATCGCCTGGCCGAGCGCCGACCAGTGGCTCTTCCTGCCGACCGGCCGCGGCGAAGGACGCTCGGTCGCCGACGTCGCTTCCGCCTTCGCGCCGGGCGAGCGCCGGCCGGCCTTCCCGCGGGTCGAGGGCTGGTGCTGCGGCCAGCCCTGAGCCTCCGGCGTCGCAGCAATGGCCGGGGTGGGTGGAAAAGTGCGAACGCCGGGGGCGGCAGGAAGCAGCTTGGGTGGACTGGAACAATCCGGGTAGGTGATGCGCTGATGGCGAGATCAATATGGAGCGGTTCGATCAGCTTCGGGCTCTTGAACGTGCCCGTGAAGCTCTACAGCGCGGTCGCGCGGCGCAACATCGCCCTGCGCGAGATCCGCGAGTCCGACAGCTCCCGGATCAAACACCGGCGGGTCGCCGAGGGGACCGACGAAGAGGTCCCCTACGACAAGATCATCAAGGCCTACGAGATCACCCCGGGCCAGTACGTGCCGATCGGCAAGGACGAGATGGCGGCGCTGGCGCCGGAGCAATCGCGCGCGATCGACGTCCAGGACTTCGTCGAGATCGAGGAAATCGACCCCAAGTACTTCGACAGCCCCTACTACCTGGGCCCCGCCGACGGCGCCGAGAAGGCCTACTCGCTGCTGGCCAGCGCGATGGAGTCCTCCGGCAAGGCCGCGATCGCCCGCTTCGTCTTCCGCAACAAGGAGCACCTGGCCGCGATCCGCGCCTCCGAGGGCGTGCTGACCCTGACCACGATGCGCTTCGCCGACGAGGTCGTGCCGGCGGCCGAGCTCGACGACGTCTTCCCCGAGGGCGAGCAGAAGGTGGCGAAAAAGGAGCAGCAGATGGCGGAAGCGCTGATCGAGTCGCTGACGACCAAGTTCGACCCCTCCAGCTACCGCGACGAGTACCGCGAGGAACTGCTGGCGCTGATCGAACGCAAGGCCGAAGGCAAGGAGATCGTCGCCTCCGACAGCGAGCCGGCGAAAGCGACCAAGGCGCCGGACCTGATGGCGGCGCTGGAGGAGAGCATCGCCGCGGTCAAGGACCGCAAGAGCCCGGCGAAGAAGGCTCCGGCGATGAAACCCGCTTCGAAAGCGACTTCGAAGGCCAAGGCGAAACCGAAAGCCAAAGCCAAGGCCAAAAAGCCGAAGTCGACGAAATCCGGCAAAACCAAAGCCTCGAAATAGGCCGTGGCCAAGAGCCAGACGGCCGAGGTCGACGGACGTGAGCTGAAGCTCACCAACCTCGACAAGGTCCTGTACCCCGCGGTCGGCTTCACCAAGGGCGAGATGGTCGACTACTACGCGAAGGTGGCCGACGCGATGGTGCCGCACCTGCAAGGGCGCGCGGTGACCCTGCGCCGCTTCCCCGAAGGCGTCGACGACCTCGACTCCGCCTTCTTCGAGAAGCGCTGCCCCAAACACCGGCCGAAATGGGTGAAGACGACGAGCGTGCGCGCTGGCCCCAACGCCGGCAACATCGACTTCTGCGTGTGCGACGGGCGGCCGACGCTGGTCTGGATGGCGCAGCTGGCGGCGATCGAGCTGCACCCCTCGCTCTCGCTGGGGCGGGCGCCGACGCGGCCGACCGTGCTCGCCTTCGACCTCGACCCGGGGCCGCCGGCCGACGTCGTCGACTGCTGCCGGGTGGCGCTGCGGCTGCGCGAGCTGTTCGGCCACTTCGGCGTCCAGTGCTTCCCGAAGACCTCCGGCTCGAAGGGGATGCAGGTCTACGTCCCGCTCAACCGCAAGGACATGTCCTACGACCTGACCAAACCGTTCGCCAAAGCGATCGCCCAGCTGCTCGAAAAGCAGACCCCCGACCTCGTCGTCTCGAAGATGAAAAAGGTCGAACGCGGCGGCAAGGTCTTCGTCGACTGGTCCCAGAACCACCGCAGCAAAACGACGATCGCGGTCTACTCGCTGCGCGCCCGCGAACGACCCACCGCCTCCACCCCGCTGACCTGGGAGGAGGTCGAGACGGCGGCCGACACGGGCGACGGCTCAGCGCTGGTCTTCGAGGCGGGCGCGGTGCTGGAGCGGGTCGAGCAGCACGGCGACCTCTTCGCGCCGGTGCTGGAGCTGCAGCAGGAGCTGCCCGAGCTCTGAGCGGGCCGGTTGGCGAGCGGGCCGCTCAGCGCGGTGGGCGCCACATCTGCAGCACGTCCGGGCCGGCTTCGGCGAGCTCGAAGCTGGCCCAGGGCTCGAAGCCGACAGATTCGTAGCGCCGGTGGTTGGCCGGGTTGGTCGACTCGAGGTAGGCGGCGGCGCCCGCTTCGTCGATGCGGGCGAGGCTCTCGGCGACCAGGCCCATCCCGAATCCCTTGCCGCGATGGTCGGGATGGGTCCCGAGCAGGCTCAGGTAGTAGAACGGCTGCTCGACCTCGGGGTGGGCGCGGTCGAAGCGCTCGACCGTGTCCAGCGCCCGGCCCGCCCACTCGCCGCAGATCTCCCGCAGCAGTTCGTCGAAGCGCTCCGCCTGCTCGGCGCTCAGCTCGGGACGACCGGCGGGGATCCACAGCGCGGCCGCCCCGCCGCCCTCGGTGAGGAAGACCCACTCGTGCTCGAGCGCAGCCTCGACCAGGAAGCCCCAGGCCGCGTGGTGTTGCTCCAATCGCCGCTCGGGGTCGGGGAAGGCCCAACCCCAGACCGGATCCGAGTAGAAGGCCGCGGCCATGATCCCGGCGACGACGTCGACGTCCTGGCTCCCCGCGATCCTGCTCGGCGCCGCCATCGCAGGGCTCCGCGAGCAGCCGTCAGAGCGGCTGGCGCAGCACCGGGTGCCGCGTCGCCTTGACCTCGTCGAGGCGGCGGACCGGGGTCGTGTAGGGGGCCCGCTTGGCGACCTCGGGGTCGCCCTCGGCCTCCTCGAGGATCTGCTCGATCGCCTCGGCGAAGGCGTCGAGGCTCTCCTTGGTCTCGGTCTCGGTCGGCTCGATCATCAGCGCCTCGTCGACCAGCAGCGGGAAGTAGACGGTCGGCGGGTGGAAGCCGAAGTCGAGCAGGCGCTTGGCGAGGTCGAGGGTGGCGAGGCCGAGGTCGCGCTTCATCGGCTTGCCGGAGAGGACGAACTCGTGCATGCAGTGACGGTCGAAGGCGATCGGAAGGCGCTCCGCGGCACGGCCCTCGGCGAGGCGGGCCTTCAGGTAGTTGGCGTTCAGCACCGCGGTCTCCGAGGCCTCTGCGAGGCCGTCGGCACCGAGGCTGAGGATGTAGGCGTAGGAGCGGACGAAGACGCCGAAGTTGCCCTGGAAGCCGCGCAGGCGGCCGATCGACTTCGGCCGCTCGTGGTCTAGGTCGAAGCTCGGGCCGTGGCCGTTGTCAGCCTCGCGGCGGACCACCTGGGGGCGCGGCAGGAAGGGCTCGATGCGGTCGGAGACGGCGATCGGGCCCGCCCCGGGGCCACCGCCGCCGTGCGGCTGGCTGAAGGACTTGTGGAGGTTGACGTGGACGATGTCGAAGCCCATGTCGCCCGGCCGCGACTGGCCCATGACCGCGTTGAGGTTGGCGCCGTCGTAGTAGAGCGTCCCCCCCGCCGCGTGGATCAGGCTGGCGATCTCGGCGATGTTCTCGTCGAAGAGCCCGAGCGTGTTCGGGTTGGTCAGCATCAGGCAGGCGACCTGGTCGGGGTCGGCGTCGATCTTCGCCCGCAGGTCGTCCATCTCCACCCCACCGCGCTCGTTGGTGGCGACCTTGACGACCTCGTAGCCGGCCATCGTCACCGAGGCCGGGTTGGTCCCGTGCGAGGTGTCGGGGGCCAGCACCTTGGTCCGCTCTTCGCCGCGATCGGCGTGGTATGCGCGGGTCAGCAGCAGGCCGGCGAGCTCGCCGTGGGAGCCGGCCGAGGGCTGCAGGCTGACGTGCGGCAGGCCGCAGATCTCGCTCAGCGACTCCTGCAGCAGCCACATCAGCTCCAGCGCTCCCTGGGCCCGGCGCGGGTCCTGGGCCGGGTGCAGACGGGCGTGCCCGGGCAGCGCCGCGACCCGCTCGTTGAGGCGCGGGTTGTGCTTCATCGTGCAGGAGCCGAGCGGGTAGAAGCCGCTGTCGAGGTCGAAGTTGCGGCGCGAGAGCTTGTTGTAGTGGCGGACGATCTCCGGCTCGGCGATCTCCGGCAGGTTCGGCGCCTCGGAGCGCAGCAGGTGCGCCGGGATCAGCTCCGCCAGCGGCGGCTCCGGGACGCCGGCGTCCGGCAGCACCGCGGCGCGGCGGCCGGGCTTCGACTTCTCGTAGATCGTCGTCGCCCGTTCGCGCTGCATCGGGGTCTCGGTGAGTGTCATCTCAGGCCACTCCTCCGACTTGTGGTTCCTTTTTTCCCTCTGAGGTAGCTAAGGAACCACGCGATGGGGAGGATTGCTCGGCGGCGATGGCGGCGCCGAGGACCTCGGCGAGCGCGTCGATCTGCTCGCGGCTGCGGCGCTCGGTGATCGCGACCAGCAGCCCGTTCTCGTACTCGGGGTACTCGCGGCCGAGCGGGTAGCCGGCGGCCACGCCCCGCTCCGCGCAGCGGTCGAGGACGGCACCGACCGGCGCGTCGAGGCGGACCGCGAACTCGCGCGCGACCGGCGCCTCGTGCAGCAGCTCGACCCCGTCGACCGCGGCCAGCGCGCCGCGTGCGTAGGCGGTGCGGCGGACCAGCAGCTCGCCGAGCTCGCGGAAGCCGTGGCGTCCGAGCCAGGCGAGGTGGACCATCGCCCCGAGCGCGTTCAGCGCCTGCGCGGTGCAGATGTTGCTGGTCGCTTTCTCGCGGCGGATGTGCTGCTCGCGCGTCTGCAGGGCCAGGACGAAGCCGCGGCGGCCGTCGAGATCTTCGGTTTCACCGGCGATCCGGCCCGGCATGCGGCGGATCTGCGCCTCGGTGGCGCAGAAGAAGCCGAACGAGGGGCCGCCGAAGTCGAGCCGGTTGCCGAGCGGCTGCCCCTCGCCGAGCGCGATGTCGGCGCCGCAGGCGCCGGGCGGCTCGAGGACCCCCAGGGTCATCGGGTCGCAGGCGACGACGAGCAGGGCGCCGTGCTCCTTGGCGGCGGCGCCGAGCGCCTCGACGTCCTCGACCGCGCCGAGGAAGTTGGGGCTCTGCAGGATCACCGCCGCGGTCTCGGCGTCGACCGCGGCGGCCAGCGCCGCGGCGTCGGTCAGCCCGCCCTCGAGCCCGACCTCGACCAGCTCGGCGCCGTAGCCCTCCGAGTAGGTGGCGAGGGTCTCGCGGCTGTGCGGGTGGACGCCGCGGGAGACGACGAAGCGGCGGCGCTTGGTGGCCGCCATCGCCAGGTAGCCGGCCGAGGCGACCGAGGACGGCCCCTCGTAGAGGCCGGCGTTGGAGACCGGCAGCCCGGTCAGCTCCGACATCGCCGTCTGGAACTCGAACATCACCTGCAGCCCGCCCTGGGAGATCTCCGGCTGGTAGGGCGTGTAGGGCGTCAGGAACTCAGAGCGCGAGGTGATCGCGTCGACGATCGCCGGCACGTAGTGGTCGTACATGCCGGCGCCGACGAAGCAGACCTCCGACTCGGCGTCGGCATTGGCGCCGGCGAGCTCGGCCAGGCGCTCGTAGACCTCGGCCTCGCTGAGGCCGGCGGGCAGTGCCAGCGGCCGGCCGAGGCGCAGCGGCTCGGGAATCTGCTCGAAGAGCTGATCGGCGGAGGAAACGCCGATCGCGGCCAGCATCTCGGCGCGGTCCTCGGGGGTGGCGGAGGTGTATCGGCTCACTCGGTCAAAGGCTACGGGAGCGGGAGGCCGGGCAGTTGGGCTAGGAATCCAGCAACTTGCGGTACTCCTCGGCAGAAAGCAGCGCCTCGGCCTCCCCGGGCGAGCTCAGCTTGACCCTGATCATCCAGCCCTCGCCGTAGGGGTCCTCGTTGATCTTCTCCGGGGTGTCGCCGAGCGACTCGTTGATCTCGACGATCTCACCCGACATCGGCGCGATCACGTCGGAGACCGCCTTGACCGACTCGACCTCGGCGTAAGCGGAGTCTTTCTGGACAGTGGCGCCGACCTCCGGCGCCTCGTAGAAGACGACCTCGCCGAGTGAGTCCTGGGCGTACCAGGTGATCCCGAAGACGGCGTGCTCGTCGCCGTCCAACCGGACCCAGTCGTGCTGGTCGTGGTAGCGCAGATCGTCTGGGTAGGTTGCCTCGGCCAATTCAGCTCCTTTTGTAGAGAGGCTTGGAAGCTATCCGGGCGGGCCGATGCCTGCCGCGGACGTCGATCTCGACCGCGGTCCCGGGCGCGACGAGGTCGCTGCGGACGTAGGCCATGCCGGCGCCGACCTCCAGCGAAGGCGAGTAGGTGCCGCTGCTGACGACGCCGACGGTCTCACCGCCGACCAGGACCGGGTTGCCCTCGCGCGGGATCCCGGCGCCCACG
>JBFXEM010000073.1:0-7981 GCA_050180135.1 Solirubrobacterales bacterium
GGCCCGGCTCGACGTCGATCGGCGGCAGATTCGGCTCCAGGCGCAGGACCAGCTCCTGGTTGGCGCTTTCGGTCTGCGCCCGCATCGTCCGCACCACCTCTTCGATCAGCGGCGCCGGGGCGGTCGGCTCCCGGCGCAGGGCCAGGCGGCCGGCGTCGGAGCGGGTGAGGTCAAGCAGGTCGTTGAGCAGGCGGCCGAGGTGGCGGCAGTTGTCGAGGATGATCTCGACCGTCTCCAGCTGCTTCGGCGTCAGCTTCTCGCGTTCGAGCATCAGCAGCTCGGCGAAGCCCTGAACCGAGGTCAGCGGGCTGCGCAGCTCGTGCGAGGCGGTGAGGACGAACTCGTCTTTGAGCCGGTCGAGCTGTTCGCGCTCGCGGGCGTCGACCTCGAGCTGTCCCGCCATCTCGTTGAAGGCGAGGCCGAGCGTCGCCGTCTCCGAGAGACCGCCGACCTCGACCCGGGTGCTGAGGTCGCCGGCGGCAAGGCGCCCGGCGGCGTCGACGAGCTGCTCGAGCGGGCGCCGCAGCGAAGCGATCAGGCCGCTGAAGAGCAGCAGCGCCCCGGTCAGGCCGGCGATCAGCCCGACCGCGACGAGGATCGCGGTGTCGCGGGTGTCGGAGGAGATCTGGTCCTGCAGTTCGGCGCGGCGGTTGACCTGGGAGGCGACCGCGCTGCGGGTCGCCAGCGTGCCGTTGCCGGCGGCGATCTTGACCCGAGCGGTCATCTCGACCTGGTAGGAGCGGGCGATCGCGTCCTCAAAGTCCTGGCGCTGCTGGATGAAGCGGCCGACGCCGATCACCGCCATCGCGGTGAGCACGGCGAAGCCGATCGCGAAGCCGATTCGCAGCCGGTTTGCCAGCGACGGGCTGAGCCGCCGGGGTGGTCGGGAATATGCTTGAGCGCTAATGGGGGACGAGGCTACAGGCCGGGGCGACGGCGCCACCGAGGCGCCCGAGGGCATCGACGCACCGGCGCTTGAAGCTTGGTTCGCCGCCCAGATCGCGGCCGCCCAGCTGCCGCTTCGCTTCGAGCGCATCGCCGGCGGGCACTCGAACCTGACCTACCGGGTCAGCGACGCCAACGGCCGCAGCTGGGCGCTGCGGCGCCCGCCGCTCGGCAAGCGCCTCGGCTCCGCGCACGACATGGTCCGCGAGCACCGGGTCGTCTCCGCCCTGGGGCCGACCGAGGTGCCGGTCGCCCCCGTGGCCGGGCTCTGCGAGGACGAGGCGGTCAACGGCGCCCCCTTCTACGTGATGAAGTTCGTCGAGGGGCCGGTGCTGCGCGGCCTGGCCGAGGCCGAGGCCTTTCCCGACGAGGCCGACCGGCAGGCGATCGGCGCCCGCGTCGCCGACACCCTGGTCGCGATCCACGCCGTCGACCCCGACGCGATCGGGCTCGGTGAGCTCGGCCGCAAGGAGGACTACGTCGCCCGCCAGCTGCGCCGCTGGCAGGGCCAGTGGGAGGGCTCGAAGACGCGCGAGCTGGAGGCCGTCGACCGCGTCCACGAGAAGCTCGCGGAGCGCATCCCCGCGCAGGGCCCGGCGACGATCGTGCACGGCGACTACCGCCTCGACAACATGATCCTCACGCCGAGCGGCGAGGTTGCCGCGGTCGTCGACTGGGAGCTCTGCACGCTCGGCGACCCGCTCGCCGACCTCGGCCTGCTGATGGTCTACTGGGCCGACGCCGACGAAGAGAACCCGATCGGGCTCGGCCAGCCCGCCAACCTGGCGCCGGGCTTCCCGACCCGCGAGGAGCTGGCCGCGCGCTACGCCGAGCGCTCGGGTCGCGACATCTCCCAGCTCGACTTCTACCTCGCCCTCGGCTACTGGAAGCTGGCGATCATCATCGAGGGCGTCTACGCCCGCTACGTGGCCGGTGGCCTCGGCAAGGTCGACGACGGCGTCGAGTACTTCGCCCGCCTCGTCGAGCGGCTCGCGGAGGAGGCGGAGCGGGTCGTGGAGCGGTGAAGCGGGTGCGCGAGCGCCTCACCTACGCGAACGTGATGTCCTCGCTCGCCGTCTTCCTCGTCCTCGGGGGCGGCGCCGCCTTCGCGGCCTCGAAGATCGGCTCCAACCAGCTCAAGGCCAACGCGGTGACCACCGGCAAGATCAAGAAGGAAGCGGTGGCGACCTCGAAGCTGAAGAAGAACGCCGTCACCGGCGCCAAGGCCAACGAGGCCAGCTTCGGCCAGGTCCCCAGTGCCGCCTTCGCGCTCAGCGCCGAAACCGCTGCCCCGCGAGCGTACGCCAAGGTCCTCAACGCCTCCGCCGGCCTCGGGGTCGACGAGGCGCTCGCCAAGGGCATCGGCGACCAGAGCGTCGGCTTCGTCGGCGACTCCGTCTACTGCTTCGAGCTCGGCTTCACGCCGAAGAGCGTGCAGGCGACGGTCGCCTGGATCAACGGCGGCGCCAACACCTTCGCCCAGGCCGAGCTCGGCAAGTACAGCGGCTGCCCGGCCGGCTCCGACGCCTCGGTGCGCACCACCGACGTCGCCGGCAAAGGCATCGGCACGATCAACTTCTACGTCAGCTTCGACGGCTGAAGCCGCGGCCGAGCCTCCCGGCCCCGCGACGGGATCGCGTCCATGGCGTCTGCGACTCTCTCGCGGCCAAATCACCCGCCCGTCACGAGAGGCGGTGGGCGGGCCAAAAAGGAGAACCCCGTTGAACAAGATACGTAGGCACATCACGTTCGCGAACGTGATGTCGTCGCTCGCCGTATTCCTCGTCCTCGGTGGCGCCACCGCGTTCGCCGCCACCGAACTGGCCAAGAACAGCGTTGGCTCCAAGCAGCTCAAGTCCAACGCCGTGACCTCAGGCAAGATCAAGAAGAACGCGGTCACCGCGGCCAAGGTGAAGAACGAAGCGATCACTACGGCCAAGTTGAAGGGCGCGGCTGTCACCGGCGCGAAGCTGGGCGACGGATCGGTCACCAACGCCAAGATCGCCGACGGCGCCGTTGCCTCGGCCAAGCTCGACGAAGCTGAGCGTTCGCAGGTCGTCTCCTCGACCACCAGCAGCAGCTTCGACCTCGTCGACACGTACAACCCGGCGACCTGGACGACGGTGATGAGCCTCAACCTGCCCAACGGTGCGTGGGTGGTGCAGGCGAACATCGGCCTGGCCATCGGCAGCGCCGGCACCGTGCACGTTGGTTGCCGCCTGGTGCAGAGCGGCCAGGTCCTGGCGCAGTCCGGTACCCAGGGCGAGAACCTCGGCCTGGTTCCCTCGATCGACGGGATCAACCTCGCTGCCACCGCGATCACCGGTCAGGTGACCGTCGTCTGCGGCGACAGCCTCGATGGAACCACCGCGATCAACCGCTCGCTGATCGCGACCCGGACGGGCAGCATCACCGCCGGCTAGCACCCCTCGCCACGCCGGGGCCGGGACGTCCCGGCTCCGGCGTGGCGATCTCTTTCAGATCTGCGTCCTCGCATCCGTTTGAGGGATTGATTCAAGTGCCCAGCGGGGCAGCCTTACGGCGGACTCGGCGCACCAGCGTCCTGGCAATGTGCGAGTGTCTCGCCGCCCCAATGCACCGGGCGCCCGCAGACGGCGCGTCGAGCTAGACAAGGAGACTCAGTTGAATCAAGTCCGCAAGCACATCACGTTCGCGAACGTGATGTCGTCGCTCGCCGTATTCCTCGTCATCGCCGGCGGCACCGCCTTCGCGGCCGGGCAGCTCGCCAAGAACAGCGTTGGCACCAAGCAGCTGAAGAAAAACGCGGTGACCGCGGCGAAAATCAAGACGGGCGCGGTGACCGGGGCGAAGATCAACGAGGCCAGCCTGGGTCAGGTGCCGAGCGCCGCGACCGCAGGCAGCGCCGCGAGCGCCGGCATCGCCGCCAACGCCAACGCCGTCAACGGGCAGAGCGTCGTCAAGGTCTTCAAGCTGCTGCCGCAAAGCTCGGCTCCGCAGACGCTCGCCAGCTTCGCCGGCTTCTCGATCGTCTCCGTCTGCAACGGCGGCGAAGTGAAATCGCTGGAACTGGTTCCGCCGCTCAACGTCGACATCGAGATGAAGGTCTCGAGCGGCGGCGAATTCTCGGGATTGCACGCGGAATCGGTCCAGGGGATCAACGAAAGGCTCGATCTCAAAGGGGCCAACTTCCGGGGAAACGCCAGCTTCTCCGGGGCGACGATCGGTGGCGCCGTCTTCAGCGGCAACCTCGGCTTCGACGACACGATCTCATTCGACAACACCGATGCCTGCGCCTACTACGGGCACGTGATCGTCTCCGGCTGAGCGGCCCTCACACCATCCGCGGCGCGTGCCGGGGCTCGAGCTCCCCGGCGCGGGCCGCCTCGTCGCGCTTGGCCCAGCGGTTGAGCTCGCGGCGGGCGAGGACCATTTTGTGGACCTCGTCGGGGCCGTCGGCGAGGCGGAGCATGCGGCTGAAGCGCCAGAGGGCGGCGAGGGGGGTGTCGTCGGTCATGCCGAGGGCGCCGTGGACCTGGATCGCGCGGTCGAGGACGTTCATCACCATGTTCGCGGCCACGACCTTGATCGCGGAGATCTGCTGGCGGGCGGCGCGCTTGCCCTCGGCGTCCATCTTCCAGGCGGCGAAGAGGGTGAGCAGGCGGGCCTGGTCGATTTCCATCCGCGAGCTGGCGATCGCCTCCTGGACGAACTGCTTGTCGCCCAGCGGGCCGCCGAAGGCGACGCGCTCGTTGGCGCGGCGGCACATCATCTCGTGGGCGCGCTCGGCCGTCCCGATCGCCCGCATGCAGTGGTGGATGCGGCCCGGGCCGAGCCGGTCCTGGGCGATCTTGAAGCCGGCGCCGCGCTCGCCGAGCAGGTTGGCGGCCGGCACGCGGCAGCTCTCGTAGCTGATTTCGCAGTGGCCGGGGCCCTCGGAGTGGCCCATCACCGGGATCGAGCGCACCAGGTTGAAGCCGGGGTTGTCGGTGGGGACGCAGATCATCGAGGCGCGGGCGTGGGGCGGGGCGTCGGGGTCGGTGATCACCATCGCGATCGCCAGGTCGGCGCCCACCGCGCCGGTGCTGAACCACTTGACGCCGTCGATCACCCACTCGTCGCCCTCGAGCACCGCGGTCGCCTGCAGCAGCGTCGGGTCCGAGCCGGCGACGTCGGGCTCGGTCATCGAGAAGCAGGAGCGGGTGCGGCCCTCCAGCAGCGGCTCCAGCCAGCGCTCCACCTGCTCGTCGGTGCCGTGCTCGGCGAGGATCTCCATGTTGCCGGTGTCCGGGGCCGAGCAGTTGAACGCCATCGCCGCGATCAGCGGGCTGCGGCCCATCTCCTCGCAGAGCAACCCGTATTCCCAGTTGCTGAGCCCGGGCCCGTAGCGCTTGTCGGGCATGAAGAGGTTCCACAGGCCCTCGGCCTTCGCCTTCTCGCGCACGGCGACGAGGTTGGCGGAGTAGGCGACGCCGGGGCCGACCTCCGCGTCCATCGCCTCCATCAGCTCGCGCTCCTGCGGGTAGACGTGCTCGTCCAGGAAGTCGAGCACGCGCTCGCGCAGCGTCTCCACCTCGGGGCTCGGCTTGAAGTCCATCGCTCTCCTCCTCGTCGCTCGGTCGGGCGGACTCTAGAGGGGAGGGGGCCGGCGCAGGAGGGCCATCGTCCGGGCAGTTGGAATCGCCACCTAAGATGCCGAGATGGGGTTGCCGCTTGGACGAGTTGCGTGTGCGGGCGTCGCTGTCGTGGTGGCGGCCGTGCTCCTTGGCGGCTGCGGAGGCGGCGAGGCATCGCCTACGACCGCGGCCGATCGACACACCGCCGCCCCGCCGGGCTCCACGGACGGCGGGTCCGGCCGGAGTACGAGCGAGCCGGCGGGGTCGGAGCAGGGCGGTGGCACGCCCGAGCCGAAGGCCCGATCCGCTGGCGGCGAGCTGGACGGCGAAGGTGGCGGGGGTTCCCGGCCGCAGGAGGATCGCGCTGCCGGAGACCAGGCGGAGGGCGGTTCGCTCGCGCAGCTGACGGAGAAGGTCGAACGCCAGCTCGAACAGGCGTCCAGCGGTTCAAACCGCTCACTACGGAAGCTCGCCGAAGAAGCACTTGCCGATTCTGGAGCCGACAGCGCGGATTCGGGGAGGTCTTTGGACGAAATCACCGAAGCGATCCTCGGGGACGATTGAGTGGAGCTGCTTGACCGGGCTCCGACCTCTCTGAAAGGCTCGATCGTGCGTCGGCCAGCCTGGCACGCACTCCCCGCTCGTCCAACAATCAGGAGCAGACCTTGAAAAGAATCCGCACCCGGCTCACCTACGCGAACGTGATGGCCTCGATCGCCGTCTTCCTGGTCCTGGGAGGGGCGAGCGCCTTCGCCGCCACCCAGCTGGGCAAGAACAGCGTCGGCACCAAGCAGCTGAAGAAGAACGCGGTGACCACCGCGAAGCTGAAGAAGAACTCCGTCACCACGGCGAAGATCAAGAAGAACGCGGTGACCACGGCGAAGCTGAAGGACGGAGCGATCACCGGCGCAAAGATCAACGCCGGCTCGACCAACTTCGGCCAGATCGTCGCCAAACTGCGCAACCCCGGCCCGGTCGCCTTCGGGTCCGAAGTGCCAGTCCCGATCGGGACCTACGCGCAGCCGCCTGGGGAGACCGACGAGTTCTTCGCGGGCCTGACGGTCACCTTCGACCCCAGCTGCACGGCCCCGCGGCAAGCGGTTGCCTATCTGGCTCGCAACCCCGTCGACCCGAACAAACCCGGTGAATTCGACATCGCGGCGATCGGTGTGGCCATCGACCTGACCGGCGCCAGTGGCACCCAGAAGATGGAGTTCATCGACGGCTTCGTCGGCGAAGGGTTCAAGACCATGTACAGCTACGAACCGACGGCGACCGAAAATCAGTCGTTCTACGTCTATCTGCTCGGGGCAAAATGCACCGCAGGTGCCGGAGCGACCGCCTCGAACATCGGCGTCAACGTGATCGGCACCAAGTAGCCGTTCGCAGTGCTGCGCGGGAGCCGGGCATCGGCCCGGCTCCCGGCCGCTAGTCGCGCCGCCGGTAACGGGCGAAGAGCTCGCCGTCCTCCTCGAGCAGCCAGTTCAGCTCCAGCTCGGCGACCTCGGGCAGGGCGCCCTCGAGGATCGCGGGGCCGGCCCCGGTCAGCTTCGGCGCCACCGTCAGGAACAGCTCGTCGACGAGGCCGGACGCCTGCAGTTGGGAGTGCAGGCGCGGCCCGCCCTCGCAGATCAAGGCCCGCACCGCGTGCTCGGAGCGCAGGTGGGCCAGCGCCGCGGCGACGTCGACCCGCCCCTCGTGGCGGACCACCTGCAGGTCCGTCGCGGTAGTCGGCGGCCGCTCGTCGGAGGAGGTGAAGACGAGGACGCTACCGCCGCCGGCGGTGAACAGGGGGGCGTCCCAGGGCAGGTCGAGGCGGCCGCTGACGATCACCATCAGGGGGTCGCCGGGGAGGCCGAGCGCCTCGCGCCGGCGGCGCTTCTCGGGGTCGGTGACGATGCGCCCGTAACGCTCGGCCCGCATCGTTCCGGCGCCGATCATCACCGCGTCGAAGCGGGTCCGCAGCCCCGCCAGCATCTCGGTGTCGGTGTCGGAGCCGATCTTGCCGGAGACGCCGCCGATCGTCGCCCGCCCGTCGACGGTGGCGGCGAAGTTCATCGCCACCAGCGGCCGCCCGGCGTGCGGGCGCTCCCAGGGGCGGTAGTCGTCGAGCTGCTCGGCGACCGTGGTCGGCCCTGGGTCTGGCAGCAGCCGCCTCATCGGCCCGACCTACCCGCGGGGCTCAGCTGTAGTCGTTCCAGCCGGCGAACTCGCGGCCGGCGAACTTCTGCAGCGCCGCCACGTCCTCGCCGAAATGCCCGCGGATGGTCTCGAAGAGATCGTCGGGGAGGGTCGGCTTCTCGGCCGGCGGTTTGTCCGGGTCGTGCACGACCTTCTCGACGATCCAGCGCATCGACTCCGGCAGGCGGTCGAAATTGCGGTCGAAGGAGCGGAACCCGGGGAGCTTGATCAGCTTCTCCATGAACTGGTATTTGTCGCTC
>JBFXEM010000074.1:0-7975 GCA_050180135.1 Solirubrobacterales bacterium
GGTCGAGCAGGACCACGTCCTCCCAGCCGAGCTTGGCCAGGTGGTAGGCGAGCGAGGTGCCGCCGACGCCGCCGCCGACGATCACGCAGCGGGCCGAGCTGGGGAGCTCAGCCCGCGCCACCACCGGCCTCCTCCAGCAGCACCGCGAAGTGGGGGTCTGATTCGGCGGCGTGGAGCCGTTCGAAGTGCTTATCCGCGTAGGCGACGAAGTAGAAATCGAGGTCGGAGAGGGTGCCCTGCAGGACCGCCCACATCGCCTCCCGGAAGTCGGACATGAAGCGCATCAGGCGCAGGGCGGCCAGCTGCCCGGCGGTCGCCGGCCGGCCGAAGTAGGCGTCCAGGAACGCCTCCTCCTCGCCGGTTCCGAGCTCGTTGTTGACCGCGAAGTTGCCGAGGTCGAAGTAGCGGTCGCCCATGCCCGCATACTCCCAGTCGACGATTCGCATCCCGTCCGCCGAGCGCAGGAAGTTGGCGGCGAGCAGGTCGTTGTGGCAGAGGACCGGTTCGTGCGGGCGGTGGCGCAGCGCCGCTTCGATCCGCGCCGCGCTCGGGCGCGAGCGCTCGTAGGCGGCCGGGACCGTGGCCCCGCGCGCGGCCGTCCTCTCCGCGTAGTCGTCGACGATCCGAAAGGCCGAGAAGCTGGCGTCGATCGCCGCGCAGCCGTGGACCGCCCGCAGCGCCGCCGCGACCCCGGCCAGTGCCGTCGGCTCGCGCAGCTCGGCGGCGCTCATCTCGTGGCCCTCGACGAAGCGGGTGACCAGGCAGGGCGGGTCGTCGAGCAGCGCCTCGACCGCCGGCGCCACCCCGGCGGCCGCGGCGCAGCGGTTGGCCTCGGCCTCGGCCCGACGGTCGATCCCGAGCATCGAGGTGTCCTTGCCCGGCAGCCGCACGACGACGTCGGCGCCCCCGAAGCGGGCCCGGAAGTTGCGGTTGGTGATGCCGCCGTCGAGGGGGGTGGGCTCGCCTTCGAGTCTCCCCAGGAGAGGGGCGAGGCGATCGGTCGTTTCCGACAGCAGGGCCAACTGTTTGCGGAGAAATTTCTCCAGTTCGGCATTGACGGGGTCAGGCAGCCGGACTAGGCTCGCCCGGAACCCGCTTAGGTTGGTTCAGCACACCTTTTATCGCAAAGGTTCGATACGTAGGAAGAGAGGCGCAGATGGAGAGCAGTGTTTCGTCCCCGGGGAGTGACGAGCAACGCCTAGCGGAACTCGGCTACAAACAGACCCTGAACCGAGCGTGGAGCGGTTTCTCCAACTTCGCGATCTCGTTCACGATCATCTCGATCCTCGCCGGCTGCTTCACGACCTACGGGCAGGCCTGGAACAACGGCGGACCGATCGCGATCTCGATCGGGTGGCCGCTGATCTCGATCCCGATCCTGATCATCGGCTTCTGCATGTCGGAGCTGGTCTCCGCCTACCCGACCGCCGGCGGCATCTACTGGTGGTCCGGCCGGCTCGGCGGCGCCGTCTGGGCCTGGTTCACGGGCTGGTTCAACCTGATCGGCCTGGTCGCCGTTCTCGCCTCCGTCGACTACGCCTGCGCGACCTTCCTCAACGTCGTTCTCGGCCTCTACGAAGTCAGCATCTTCGGGATCAACTTCGGTGACGAAGTCCACATCCTCGGCGAGGTCTTCCTGCTCTTCGTGCTGATCCTGATGGTGCACACGATCGTCAACGTGAGGCGAACGCACATGCTCTCGCTGGTCAACAGCGTCTCGGTCTGGTGGCACGTAATCGGGGTGGCGGCGATCGTGCTGGTCCTGATCATCGTTCCCGACACCCACCAGAGCCTCAGCTTCGTGTTCGGGCACCGGATCAACAACAGCGGCTTCAGCGACGGCATGTACTGGTTCTACGTGCTGCCGCTCGGGTTCCTGCTGACCCAGTACACGATCACCGGCTTCGACGCCTCGGCCCACATCTCCGAGGAGACGCACGGGGCCTCGACCGCGGCGGCGAAGGGAGTCTGGAGATCGATCTTCTACTCGGCGCTGATCGGCTGGATCGTGCTGCTGGCGATCACCTTCTCGGTCACCAACGTCGACGGGGCCAACGAAGCCTTCGGGTTCGCGCCGACGCTGCTGGTCGAAGCGCTCGGCTCCGGCTGGGGCAAGTTCGTCCTGATCATCTCCGTCGTCGGGCAGCTCTTCTGCGGCGCCGCCTGCCTGACCAGCGCCTCTCGCATGTGTTACGCCTTTTCGCGCGACCGCGGCTTCGGCAAACGGGCCTCGGCGAAGATCTCCACCGTCAACTCCGAGCGGGTGCCGATCTTCGCGGTGCTGGCGATGGCGACCGCGGCGCTGATCATCACCCTGCCGGCCCTGAAGGGGAACGGGGAAAACGTCCCGTTCGCCTTCTTCGCGGTTGTCTCGATCGCCGTCATCGGCCTCTACATCGCCTACGTGATCCCGGTCTTCCTGCGCTGGCGGATCGGCGACGCGTTTGAGCCCGGCCCCTGGAACAACGGCAAGAAGTACAAGTGGATGAACCTTTTCGCGACCTTTTGGGTGTGCCTGATCACGGTCATCTTCTGCCTCCCGTTCACGCCGCTGGCGGTGCCGTGGAACGACGAATTCACCTGGGAGTCGTTCAACTACGCGCCGCTGACGGTAGGTGTGGTGATCCTGTTGGCCTGGATCGCCTGGATGGTGAGCGCACGTAAGCACTTCACCGGCCAGATCCGGGAGATCGACATCGAGAAAGAGCTCGGTCCCGAGCCCGAGGTCGGCCCGGCCGCACCGTGAGCGGCGTAACGTTCACGGCGTGAGGCTCGAGGAGCTCAGACAGGCGGTCGCGGACGGGACGGTGGACACCGTCCTGCTCGCGATCGCCGACATGGAGGGCCGGCTGCAGGGCAAGCGGCTGACCGCCTCGCACTTCCTCGACGAGGTGGTCGAGAACGGGGCCGAGGGCTGCAACTACCTGCTCGCGGTCGACGTCGACATGGAGACGGTCGGCGGCTACGCGATGGCCTCCTGGGACACCGGCTATGGCGACTTCGAGATGGTTCCCGACCTGGAGACGCTGCGGCCGGTGCCGTGGCTGCCGGGGACGGCGATGCTGATGGCCGACCTGCAGTGGGCCGACGGGCGTGAGGTGCTGGCCTCGCCGCGACAGATCCTGCGCCGCCAGCTGGCCCGCCTCGACGAGCGGGGGTTCGGCGCCAACGCCGCCACCGAGCTCGAGTTCATCGTCTTCCGCGACACCTACGAGGAGGCCTGGAAGAAGGGCTTCAAGGAGCTGGAGCCGGCCAACCTCTACAACATCGATTACTCGTTGCTGGGGACCGCCCGGATCGAGCCGCTGATCCGCCGCATCCGCAACGAGATGGCGGCGGCGGGGATGACGGTCGAGAACTCCAAGGGCGAGTGCAACCTCGGCCAGCACGAGATCAACTTCCGCTACAGCGACGCGCTCGGCTGCGCCGACGAGCACGCGATCTACAAGAACGGCGCCAAGGAGATCGCCTCCCAGGAGGGCCACGCGATCACCTTCATGGCCAAGTTCAACGAGCGCGAGGGCAACTCGTGCCACATCCACTGCTCGCTGACGCGGGACGGCGGCGCCAACGCCTTCGCCGCCGACGAGAAGCTGTTCGAGAGCTTCCTCGCCGGGCAGCTCGCCTGCATGCGCGACCTCACCTTGCTCTACGCGCCCCACGTCAACTCCTACAAACGCTTCGCGCCCGGATCGTTCGCGCCGACCGCGATCGCCTGGGGGCGGGACAACCGCACCTGCTCGCTGCGGGTGGTCGGCCACGGCGAGTCGCTGCGGATCGAGAACCGGCTCCCGGGCGCGGACGTCAACCCGTACCTGGCGTTGAGCGCGCTGATTGCCGCCGGCCTGCACGGGATCGACGAGGAGCTGGAGCTGGAGCCGGTCTTCGAGGGCAACGCCTACGACTCCGACAAGCCACGCGTCCCCCACAACATCTACGACGCCCGCGACGCCTTCGCCGCCAGCGAGATGGTTGCCGGGGCGTTCGGCCCCGAGGTGGTCGACCATTACCTCAACCGGGCCAGCGTCGAGATCGACGCCTTCGAGGCGGCCGTCACCGACTGGGAGCGCTACCGGGGCTTCGAGCGACTGTGAGTCGGCAGCGTCGATGAGTGCCCCGGCGATCGGCATCTGCGCCGCGATCGAGCGCGTTTCCTGGGGGGTCTGGGACGGATACGAGGTAACCCTGGCGCCGCGCTCCTACGTGACCGCGGTGCAGCGGGCCGGCGGGCTCGGCATCGTGCTGCCGCCCGACGACGCGGTGGCCGCGGAGCCCGACCTGCTGCTCGACCGCGTCGACGCGCTGATCCTCGCCGGCGGCGCCGACATCGACCCGGCCAGCTATGGGGCGGAGACCCATCCCGAGACCAAGGGCACCTGGCCCGAGCGCGATCGTTTCGAGATCGCGCTGGCGCGGCGGGCCTTGGAGCGCGACATGCCGGTGCTGGGGGTCTGCCGTGGCATGCAGCTGCTGAACGTGGCGCTCGGCGGCACCCTCGACCAGCACCTGCCCGAATCGGTCGGCAACGAAGTCCACCGCGCCGTCGGCGGCACCTTCGGCGAGCACCACGTGCGGCTGGCGCCGGGCTCGCTTGCCTGTGCCGCGGCCGGGGTCGAGGGCTTCGTCGTCTGGTCTCACCACCACCAGGGCGTCGACCGGGTCGGCGAGGGCTTGCAGGTCAGCGGCTGGTCGGTCGAAGACGACCTGGTCGAGGCGATCGAGCTCCCCGGTAAGCGCTTCGCCCTCGGCGTCGTCTGGCACCCCGAGGAGGACCCCGACTCGCAGCTGATCGCGGCGCTGGTCGAGGCGGCCCGTGGCGAGCCCTCCCATCCCGTGGTTCCTTTGGGACCTGAGAGGGGACAAAGGAACCACGGGATGGGGAGGACGGAGCGATGAGCTCGATCGCGGTGATCGAGCCGGCGACGGAGCGGGTGATGGCGGAGGTTCCGCGGGGCGGGGCGGAGGAGGTCGACGCGGCGGTGGCGCGGGCGAAGGCGGCGTTCCCGGCCTGGCGCGACGTCGACCCGGGCGACCGCGCGGCGCTGATGCGGGCGCTCGCCGACGCGGTCGAGGCGCGCGGCGAGGAGCTGGCGGTGCTGGAGGCGCGCAACGCCGGCAAGCCGATCGGCGACGCCCGCGGTGAGATCGGGATGGTGGTCGAAACCTTCCGCTACTACGCGGGGGCGCCGGAGCGCCTGCTCGGCAAGACGATCCCGGTCGCCGGTGGGGTCGACATGACCTTCCGCGAGCCGCTTGGGGTGGTCGGCCTGATCGTGCCCTGGAACTTCCCGCTGACGATCGCTTCCTGGAAGGTGGCGCCGGCGCTCGCGGCCGGCAACTGCATCGTCTTGAAGCCGGCCGAGCTGACGCCGCTGAGCGCGCTCGAGCTGGAGAAGATCGCGCTCGCGGCGGGGCTGCCGGAGGGCGTGCTCAACGTCGTCGCCGGCCCCGGCAGCGTCTGCGGCCAGCGCCTGGTCGAGCACCCCGACGTCGCCAAGGTCGCCTTCACCGGCTCGACCGAGGTCGGCCGTGGGATCGCCGCCGGAGCCGCGGCGACGATCAAGCGGGTGACGCTGGAGCTCGGCGGCAAGTCGGCCAACGTCGTCTTTGCCGACGCGGACATCGAGGCCGCGGCGGCGGCGGCGCCGGGCGCCGTCTTCGGCAACGCCGGCCAGGACTGCTGCGCGCGCTCGCGGATCCTCGTCGAGCGCGGCGTCGTCGACGATTTCCTCGCGGCGATGGCGCCGCACGTGGAAGCGCTGCGGGTCGGCGACCCGCTCGAGGAGGCGACGCAGATGGGGCCGCTGATCTCCGCCGGCCAGCGCGAGGCGGTCGCCTCCTACGTCCCCGACGACGCTCCGGTCGCGATCCGCGGCGGCGCCCCCGACGGCGCCGGCTACTGGTTCGCGCCGACCGTGCTTGCTCCGGTGAGCAACGAGGAGCGGCCGGCCCGGGAGGAGATCTTCGGCCCGGTCGCCTGCGTCATCCCCTTCGACGGGGAGGCGGAGGCGGTGGCGCTCGCCAACGAGACGATCTACGGCCTCTCGGGTTCGGTCTGGACCCGCGACGGCGCCCGCGCCCTGCGCGTCGCCCGCGCGATCGAGACCGGCGTGATCTCGATCAACTCGAACACCTCGGTGCGGGTCTCGACCCCGTTCGGCGGCTTCAAGCAGTCGGGCGTCGGCCGCGAGCTCGGCCCCGATGCGCTCGAGCACTACACCGAGGTGAAGAACGTCTACTACGCGACCGGGGAGGACTGATGGCTGGACGACTAGAGGGCAAGGTCTGCGTCATCACCGGCACCGCCAGTGGGATCGGCGCCGAGTCCGCGCGGCTGTTCGCCGAGCAGGGCGCACGGGTGGTCGGGATCGACCTCGACAAGAGCAAGGCCGAGGGCGAAACGACGATCGAGGCCGACGTCTCCAACGAGGCCCAGGTCGCCGAGGCCTATGAGTGGATCGTCGACGAGCTCGGCCGCATCGACGTGCTGATGAACAACGCCGGCATCAACCCGACCGACGACAGCTCCGTGCTCGACACCGAGCTGGAGGCATGGCAGCGGGTCCAGGACGTCAACCTGCGCAGCGTCTTCCTCTGCTGCAAGCACGGCATCCCGCACCTGATCGCCGCCGGCGGCGGCTCGGTGATCAACGTCGCCTCCTTCGTGGCGACGATGGGCGCCGCCGTCTCGCAGATCTCCTACACGGCCTCCAAGGGGGCGGTGCTCTCGCTCTCGCGCGAGCTCGGGGTCGAGTTCGCCGACCGCGGCGTCCGCGTCAACGCGCTCTGCCCGGGCCCGGTCAACACGCCGCTGCTGAAGGAGCTCTTCGCGAAGGATCCCGAGCGGGCCGCGAAGCGGCTCGTCCACATCCCGATGGGCCGCTTCGGCGAGCCCGACGAGATCGCCAAGGCGGCGCTCTTCCTGGCCAGCGACGACTCCTCCTTCGTCACCGCCAGCACCTTCCTCGTCGACGGCGGCCTCTCCGCCGCCTACCTGACCCCGAGCCAGGTCGACTAGCCCGCCTGGGTCAGGGCTTGCCGCGCTGGTAGAGCCAGCGCTGGAAGAGCGGGCCGAGGTTCGCGCCGCTGACCTCCTCGGCGAGCGCGGTGAACTGCTTGATGTGGGCGCTGCCGTAGCGGTGCTCGGTCGCCCAGCGCCGCAGGACCTTCAGCATCGGCTCGGTCCCGATCTTGATCCGCAGCGCCTCTAGCGCCATGCCCCCGCGGATGTAGGTGGAGGGGGCGAAGAGGTTCTTGGCCTGGCCGGGGTGGCCCGACGGCGGTTCCCAGAACTCGGCCTTGGTCGCCGGAAGCTTGTAGAGGGCGCGGAAGATCTCGCGGGCGCTGCGGCCGCCGTGGTGCTCGGCGTAATACCACTCGGCCCAGGTCGCGAAGCCCTCGTTCAGCCAGATGTTGGGCCAGCGCTGCAGGCCGACCGAGTCGCCGAACCACTGGTGCGCGGTCTCGTGCACGACCGTGGTCAGGTCGGGTACGAAGAGGTAGATCGGGCGGCTCTGGGTCTCCAGCGCGTAGCCGACGCCGGGCGCGTAGTCGACGATCGAGCCGGCGCTGTCGAACGGGTAGGGGCCGAAGATCTTCTGCTCGAAGGCGATCACCTCGTCGAGCTTGGCCAGGATCGGCAGCGAGTACTTCTCCAGGAGCGGGTCGATCAGGGTCCAGGCCGGGAGGCCGGCGACCGTGCTCTTGCGCAGCTGGCCGCGGCCGATGTCGACCGTCGCCAGGTAGGGGCTCATCGGGGTGCCTTCGCGCCAGACGTAGGTGCGCCGCCCCGGCGCGCGGCCGCGCGCCACCATGCGGCCGTTGGAGATCGCCTTCAGGCGCGCGGGCACGGTGACCGCGACTTCGAAGCTCGCCTTGTCGGCCGGGACGGTGTTGCAGGGAAGCCAGGAGGCGGTGCCGAGCGGCTCGCCGACCGCCAGTGCCCCGTCGTTGGTCTCGATCCAGCCCTCGTGGC